>CAZVIG010000096.1:0-7565 GCA_964627395.1 uncultured Sedimenticola sp. | reverse complement strand
AAGGACAGGATGCCCGTCCAGTCACTCAAGAGTTCCGACCAAAGTTCCATTGTGCTTCTCCCGTGAGTGGTGTTCACTAACCATAGATCCCGTAACCCGCCGTTGCATTGACGGATATCAATGGGTGAGTGGCGACCGTTTGCCCGGTGGGCAAACGCAGCGCCGCGAACGGCGCGCAGAGAGGCGCGCCCGGGCGTCGCGGCAGGGAGGCCTCGAACCGGCACTGTGCGGCGCCATCGATACATCACAGCTATATCAATGTGGAGAGAGAGGATCATGACCGAACCGGTGATCGCAAAACGCGGCCCCTGCGTGGTGGAGCTGGAGGCCGGCAAGGAATACTGGTGGTGCGCCTGCGGGCGCTCCAAGAACCAGCCCTTCTGTGACGGTTCCCACAAGGGCACCGGCATCGAACCGCTGGGTTTCGTGGAGGACCAGGGCGGCAAGCGCGGTCTGTGCTGCTGCAAGCACACCAAGACGCCACCCTACTGCGACGGCTCGCACAACGACCTGCCGGAATGAGCCTGCTGGACCGGCTGTCCGGCTGGTTGTCGCCGGGCGGGGAGGCGAATCCGCCCGACGACGACACGCTGGAGCTGGCCGCGGCGGTGCTGCTGTTCCAGGTGGCCGCCGCCGATCACCGGCTGGAAGCGGCCGAGCTGGCGCGTCTGCGCCAGGTGCTGCAGCGCGACTGGGGCCTGGACGAGGCCGCGCTGGACGAGCTGGTGGCCGCCGCCCGGCACGAGGCCGAGACGGCAGTCTCCCTGCACGGGCAACTGGACCGGCTCAACCGTCTGGGGCCGGAGGCCAAGTACCGCATGCTGGTGGGATTGTGGCAGGTGGCCCTTGCCGATGGCGAGATCCATCACTACGAGGAGCATCTGATCCGCCGCCTGGCGGACCTGCTGCATATGCCGCACCGCGAGTTCATCCGCGCCAAGCATGCGGCCCTGGGCCAGGAGTAATCCGGGGCGCTGGGGCGGCTGCAGCCCCGAGCCTGCGGTCGTTCCCTTACCCGAGGATCAGCGTGATCAGCGCCCTGGGCCCGTGGATGCCATAGGCCAGGGTCTGTTCGATGTCCGCGGTCTTGGACGGGCCCGAGATCAGCAGCGCATTGGTGGGCATGCCGCGCGCCCAGTCCTCGGCGCGCATGGCGGCCTCCAGGGTGGGGTGGATGCGCCCGGCCTCCAGCAGCACGATGTGCAGTGGCGGCACCAGCGACAGCAGACGTGGTTCCTCGCGGTCGGGCCACAGAATCAAGCTACCGGTCTCGGCGATCGCGCCCCGGCTGCCGCTGATGCCCGCGTCCACCTCCTGGAACAGCGCAGGCTTCCAGGCATCCACTGGCCGGTCGTAGGGGCGCAGGGCGACCCCGGGCGGCGGCCGCTCGGCGAGGGCGCGCCCGACTCGGCCGGTGCCGTGCAGCAGGGTGCGCACGCCGCGTCGCGGCAGTTCCGTCTGCAGCCAGCTTTGCCAGTCGCGGTCGCGCAGGCGATGCACCTCGCCGCGCACCGCCTGCATGCGCTCGCTGAAGCGAGCGACGCAGGCCTCGAGATCGCAGGAGGGCGGGGGGACGGGGTCGTCGGCCGCCGGTGCCGGGCGCGGCCCCTGGCGGCGCAGGCGGGCGAGGATGCGTGCGCGGGCCTCATTCATCCGGGCAGTCCTCGCGGCGCGCCAGCTCGTGCAGGCTGAACGGTGCCGGGACCGGCGCCCGGCGGTAGCGGGTCCAGGGGCCGAGCCGGCGCGGGGTCAGGTGGCGCAGCCGGGTGACCAGCCACAGCAGACCGCGGTACAGGCGCGGCCGGGTGCACAGCCCCTGCCACAGGCGCCACGCCAGGGCCTCGCCGGGTCGGCGCAGCCCGCCGGCGCCGGGCACCGGCGAGTCCGTCTTTCCCTGCACCCCCTCGGCGCGCAGCCGGTTGATCAGCTCCGGCAGCGGGATCTCCACCGGACAGACCTCGCCGCAGGCGCCGCACAGGGTGCAGGCGGAGGTGAGGCCGCCCATCTCGGTCAGCCCCAGCCGCTGGGGTTCCAGTACGCTGCCGATGGGGCCGGGATAGACGCTGCCGTAGGCGTGCCCGCCCACCTGCACGTACACCGGGCAGTGATTGATGCAGGCCCCGCAGCGGATGCAGCGCAGGGTCTCGGCCAGGCCCTGGTCCTCGCGGATGCGCGAGCGGCCGTTGTCCAGCAGCACCAGGTGGACCTCGCGCGGCCCGTCCAGCTCGTCGGCCTGGCGCGGCCGGCTGATGAAATTGACATAGGTGGTGATGGGTTGGCCGGTGGCCGACTGGGTGAGGATCTCCAGCAGCGGCGGGATCTCGTCCAGGCGTTCGACCACCTTCTCGATGCCCGTGACCGCGATGTGCAGCGGCGGCGCGGTGGTGCTGAGACGGCCGTTGCCCTCGTTCTCCACCAGCACCAGGGTGCCGGTCTCCGCCACCGCGAAGTTCACCCCGGAGATGCCGGCATCGGCGTTCGCGAAGCGCTCCCGCAGGATGGCGCGGGCGTCCGCGGTGAGGCGCTCGATGGCATCGGATGTGCCGCTGCCCGGATGGTGACGGCGGAACAGGGCTGCCACCTCGCCGCGGTTTTTGTGGATGGCGGGCGCGACGATGTGCGAGGGCGGCTCGCCGGCGAGCTGGATGATGTATTCGCCGAGATCGGATTCGACCACCTCGATGCCGGCCTCCGCCAGTGCCTGGTTGAGCGCCATCTCCTCGCTCACCATCGACTTGCCCTTGATCACCGAGCGGGCGCCGGCACGCTGCAACAGGTCCAGCACGATGGCGTTGGCCTGCTCGGCGTCCTCGGCCCAGTGCACCCGGATGCCGTTGGCCTCCAGGCGGGCCTCCAGCCGCTCCAGGAGTTCCGGCAGCCGCGCCAGGGCCCGTTCGCGGATGGCGCGGCTGCGCGCGCGCAGCGCGGCGAAGGCCTCGGGATCCGGGAAGCGTTCGGCGCGCTTGGCGCGGATCCCGTCCATCGCCTGCCGGAAGTTGCGTCGCACCTGCGGCTTGTCCAGCTCGCGCCGGACCCGGTCGCGCAGTTCATGGAGACGGCCGGCATCCTTCATCGGGTGCGCTCCCACAGGAATTCCGCCAGATGCATCACCGGCAGCCGCTCGCCGCGTGCCCGCAGCAGGCCCTCGAGGTTCATCAGACAGCCCCAGTCCTGGCTCAGCAGACAGTCCGCCTCCAGGGCCAGGATCTCGTCGCACTTGGCCTCGCCCATGGCCGCGGAGAGTTCCGGTTGCTTGATCGCGAAGGTACCGCCGAAGCCGCAGCATTCCTCGGCATGCGCTGGCTGCACGCAGGTGACCCCGTCGAGCCGGTCGAGCAGGGCCTCGGCATGGCGGTGGCTGCGGGTCTCGCGGCGTGCGCTGCAGGAATGATGCAGGGCCACCCGCAGCGGCTGGCCCCGGTCCTCGGGTCGCAGATCCAGCACCTCCACCAGGAATTCGCACAGTTCCCAGGTCCGCCCGGCGATCGCCTCTGCCTGTGCCGCCTCCGGCTCCCCGGCGAACAGGGTGGGCCAGTGGTTGCGGATCATGCCCGCGCAGGAGGCGGAGGGCACCACCACCGGAATGTCCCGGCTCAGGCAGGTGAGCTGGGTGCGCGCCACCGCCAGGCCCTCGCGGCGGTAGCCGCTGTTGAAAGCGGGCTGGCCGCAGCAGGTCTGATCCTGGGGGAAGATCACCTCTATGCCGGCCTCGCGCAGCAGGCGCAGGGCGGCGAGGCCCGCCTGCGGACGCAGTCCGTCCAGAAGGCAGGTGCCGAAGAGATAGACGCTGGAAGGCCGGGGTTTCACGCCCCGATTATGGCACCGGCGGGCCCGCTGCGGGACCCGCCGGCCGGGCTCAGAAGATGGCGGTGATCTGGATGGCGGCGCGGCCCTTGACGCCGTCGAGGTTGGCGTTGGGTCCGGCACCGGAGGCGAAGTTCACCGCCTCGAAGTCGCGGAAGGCATAGTTGAAGGTGATGCGCGTCTTCTTGTTGATGTGATACTGGGCGCCCAGGGTGAGGGTCTTGAAATCCAGCTCGAAGGTGGTGTCATCGTTGCGCGCATAGAAGTCGTACCGCGCATCCAGTTCCAGGGCGGTGCCAGGGATGCGATAGCCCACATCCAGGTAGTAGCCTCGGCCCTTGCCCTTGAGGCCGTTGCCCGGATGGTTGGGATTGCCCACCGCCGGCGGCACCAGGGCATAGTCCGACTTGTCCGGTCCCTGGAAGATCATCCCCTCGCCGGCCATGTACTCGGCGGTGACCCGCCAGGGCTTCTTCAGGTACTTGACGCCCAGGCCCCAGCGTTTGCGGTCGTAGGTCTCCACCGTGCCATCGCGGTCGCCGTCGAAGCTGCGCTTGCCGGTGTGATACCAGCCGAACAGCTTCAGCCCCTCGCGGCGCGGTCCCTTGCCGCCGAAGACCTTTTCCGAGGCCCAGTACAGATAGAGGTCTTTCTTGTCGTCCGGGTCGCTGAAGCTCACCCCGCTGCCATTGCCGATCATGGCGGCGTAGCTGTGCTCCCAGTCGCCCTGGCGGAACGCATCGAATACCTGGATGCCCACGTCGCGGAAGGCGCCCACCGGCTCGTCGAAGGTGTTGAAATCGGTCGCCGGCGGCAGGGTCTGCGGCGCCACCCGCGAGCCCTGGGTGCTGCTCTGGAAGCGCTCCAGCATGAGCTGGTTGCTCACCGAGGTGAAGTTGATGTAGTCGAACACATGGATCGCCTGCAGACCTTCCTCCGGTCCCGGGAACTTGAACAGGCCGACCCGCACCCGGGCATGCGGAATGTGATTGAAGGTGACGCTGGCGTCGGTGACGCGCACGAAGCTGCCGCCCGGTTCGGTGATGCCGTTGTTGCCCAGCTCCGCCAGCAGGAAGTAGTTGGTGTTGCTGTCCAGCGGCAGGTTGGCGCCGCGCACCCCGATGCGCGCACGGTTCACGTTGAAGGCGTCCTGGCTCTCCAGGTCGGGGCCGATCAGCTTCGGCGGTATGTATTGCCCGCTCGCGTTGGCGTCGCTGAAGTCCTTCTGGTACTGGGCCTGGATGAATCCCCAGACTTTGGCTCGGCCGGCGGAGCCCGCCGGTTCGGTACCCTGCAGCATGAGCCAGTTGGCGGCCATGGCGGCAGGGGTGCAGAAACTCAGGGCGAGCGCCGCCGCCACGCCCTTTCGGCGCGTGATTCTCGTGGACATGATGGTCTCCTCTCTTGGTGTTGTGGTGGTTGTCGACCTTAAAGGTGCCGCCGGCATCCCGTGGGTCGGCGGGGTCTCGGCCGGCAGGGGGTGGGCCGGAAGGCCCGCGGGTCGTCAGGGCTTGATCAGGCGGTAGCCCTGATCGACCAGATCGGTGATCCGCACCACGCCGGCGCTGACGTGCACGGCGCGGGGGTTGAGCTGCGGTTCATGGCCCAGGATGCTCGTCATCTTGCGGATGGTGTTGTTGCAGGCGGAGAAGCGCACCCCGCTGCCCGCCAAGCGCTCGATGCGCGGGGCGTTGCTGTTCTCCGCGAACAGCAGGCGCAGGCCGGGACCGAAGGCGACGATCTCGATGTCCACCTTGTCCTGGCCGTAGTGGCGCAGCAGGTTGCTGGCGACGTTCAGCACCAGGGTCTGCTTGCTGGGGTCGCGGTCGCTGATCTGCAGCACGATGCGTTTTTCGGCGAAGGGTTTGTCCTCCTCGCCGGCGAAGGCGGGGCTCAGCAGGACGGTGCACAGCAGCAGGACGATGGATCGCAGGATGGTGACTTGCATGGTTCTCTCCTCGTGGTGGTGGGCGTTTTGTTGCTCTTGTGCCCGTTCGAGACGGTCGCGGGGCGGCCTCTATTCCGCAAAAAAACATGGAATATCCGGCCCCGAAAACGCGTCCGCGCAGGAGAGAAAAAGAGTGGGTCAGTCGATGCGCAGCGAGCGGCGCGCGCGCAGAAAGGCCTTGCGAATGGCGCCCAGGGTGCGCTCGACGCCGGCGGCGTTCAGGCCGCTGGCGGTGACGATGTCCGCGATCTCGGCGCCCAGGCGGTCCATCGCCTTCGCCAGCTCGGGCAGGGGGATCTCGCGCGGCGTCGGGGGCGGGGCTTCGCCGTCGTCGGTCTCCAGGGGCTCGACCACGGCCGAGCGCGGTATCAGGCGGCGGCCGCTGCCGTCCGGATGCTGCGCCTGCAGGGGCGAGATCTTGAGGTACTCCTTCCCCTGGTAACGGAAGCGCTGGCCGATGGGTAGCAGGCTGAACTTCATGCGCGCCATTGTACGTTTTTCCCCAGCGGATATGCTTGGGGCATGAAACCCGATCCGCAACGACCCATCCGTCTGGACCGCCTGCTCAGCCAGGCCACGGGCCTCTCGCGCAAGCAGGCGGGCATCGAGATCCGCAAGCGCCGGGTGCGCCTGGGGGAGGAGACGGTGCGCGATCCCGCGCTGCGCGTGGCCGCCGATGCCCCGGTGTTCTGGCGCGACCGGCCGGTGGCCCTGCAGGGGCCGCGGTATCTGCTGATGCACAAGCCCGCCGGGTTGGTGTGCGCGCGTCGCGATCCGGTGCATGCCACGGTGCTGGACCTGCTGCCGCCGGAGCTGGCCGCCGGGCTACATCTGGTGGGGCGCCTGGACCGGGACACCACCGGCCTGCTGCTGCTCACCGACGACGGCGACTGGTCGCACCGCCTCACCTCGCCGCGTCACGGCTGCGCCAAGACCTATCTGGCGGAGCTGGCCGACCCTCTGCCCAAGGATGCGGAGCGGGCTTTCGCCGAGGGGATATTGTTGCGTAACGAAAAGCGGCCCACCCGCCCCGCGCGCCTGGAGCGCCTGGACGAGCGCCGCGCGCGCGTGGTGCTGCATGAAGGACGCTACCACCAGGTGCGTCGCATGTTCGCGGCGCTCGGCAACCGGGTGGTCTCTCTGCACAGGGAGGCAGTGGGGCCGCTGGTGCTGGACGACGACCTGGCCCCCGGCGCCTGGCGCGAGCTGACGTCTGCCGAAGTGGAGTCCCTGCGCCATTGTTCGGGCCACCGGCCGGAGGACCGGGGCGATGAGGCGCGCTGAGCGCCGCTTCGTGCGCCATCCCAGCACCATTCCCCTGGACTGCCGGCGCCTGGGCGAGGGCCGCTGTCGGCGCGCGCGGCTGCGCAATATCGGGCGCGGCGGCCTCTGTTTCCGCTCCCGCGAGGCGTTCGCGGTGGGCGAGCCGGTACGGCTGCGGCTGGCGATCGCCGAACGTACGGTGGAGGCGGAGGCGCGGGTCGCCTGGGTGCGCCGGGCGCGGCGCGGCGGCTGGGAGATCGGTGTGCACTTCCCCCGTGAGCAGGACGCCTATGCGGTGCGCATGGTGGAGCAGGTCTGCTACATCGAGGCCTACCGCCGCGAGGTGCTGCGCCGAGAGGGACGGCGCCTGAGCAGCGAGGCGGCGGCCGCGGAATGGATCGAACGCCACGCGGCGGACTTCCCCTGAGCCATTTGACCCCGCGCCGCCGGGTTGCGACCATCTGCGCCGGTCGTGGTCACGGGCCAGCCCGAATGTTTCGCCCGGGAACGCGATGATCGTGCCGGGATCGGCGCTCAGGTGCGGATTTGC
>CAZVIG010000095.1:776-7567 GCA_964627395.1 uncultured Sedimenticola sp. | reverse complement strand
ATGCGCTTGACGATCTCCTCGTCGGGCACCTCGATCTCCACCACCGCGTCGATGGGGATGCCCGCCTCCTTGATCGCCTCGGCCTGCGGAATGGTGCGCGGGAAGCCGTCGAACAAGTAGCCGTTCTTGCAGTCGTCCTCCTTGATGCGCTCCTTGACCATGGCGATGATGATGTCGTCGGAGACCAGGCCGCCCTCGTCCATGATCTTCTTCGCCGCCTTGCCCAGCTCGGTGCCCGCCTTGACATGGGCGCGCAGCATGTCGCCGGTGGAGATCTGCGGGATGCCGTAGCGTTCGCAGATGAACCGGGCCTGGGTCCCTTTGCCGGCCCCCGGGGGGCCCAACAGGATGATGCGCATGGAATGTCCTCCTCTTTCACATGGTTTTGATGAACCAAGCATGCCACCCCGGCCCTGCCCGGCACAAACGGCTTGTGCGAATGGCCGAATCGAGGTTTTTTATCACCGGCCTGTTCCACCGGCGACCGATACGAAAAGGCCCGCCCTGCAGAGCAGGACGGGCCTTCGATCGGGAACGAACGGGAGGGCTCAGACGCCCAGGTGCTCGCGGATGGTCTTGACCACCTCGTCGCTGGAGGTGGCGTTGACGTCCAGCAGCAGGCCTTCCTTCTCGTAGAAGCCCACCAGCGGGGCGGTCTGCTCGTTGAACACGTCCAGGCGCTTGGAGATCGCCTCCTCGGTCTCGTCGGCGCGCTGCACCACCTTGCCGCCGCACTTGTCGCACACGCCCTCCACCTTGGGCGGGTTGCTCTTGACGTTGTAGATGGCGCCGCAGTCCTCGCAGGTGCGACGGGTGGTGAGGCGGTCCAGGATCACCTCGCGCGGCACGTTCAGGTTGACCGCCGCCTGCAGTTCGATGCCCAGCTTCTCGAGCAGCGCCTTGAGCGCCTCGGCCTGGGGAATGGTGCGCGGGAAGCCGTCGAGGAGGAAACCGGCCTTGCAGTCGTCTTCCAGCAGGCGCTCGCCCATGATGTCCATGATCAGCTCGTCCGGCACCAGCTCGCCGGCCTTCATGTAGGACTCGGCCTTCTTGCCCAGCTCGCTGCCTTCCTTGACCGCGGCGCGCAGGATGTCGCCGGTGGAAATCTGAACCGAACCGTCGATGTCGGTCAGCATCTTGGCTACGGTGCCCTTGCCGGCACCGGGTGCGCCGAGAAGAATCAGTCGCATGGCTTGCTCCTCAATATAAGTAAGGTGTGAATTTCACGAGGTGGCGCGAGTCTGCCACAACCCCCGCACCACCGGCATTGGACCGGCGTATGGGGCGATTCAGCAGGCTTATCGTTCAGAAACGAATCGCCTCCCGGTAGGGGTAGAGGTCGGGGGCGCGCCCCTCGGCGGCGGCGCGCTGCAGCGCACGCCAGGTCTCGGGGCGCAGCAGATCGCCGTGCAATTCGGCGAAGTCGCGCCGCCAGGCGGGATCGCTCATCAGGAAGGTGGCGAACTCCTCGGGAAAGATGTCGTTCTCGCCCACCCCGTACCAGGGCTCGGCGGCCATCTCCTGTTCCGGGGTCTGCGGCTCGGGCACCGCGCGGAAACGGCACTGTTCGATGGGCACGATCTCGTCGTAGTCGTAGAAGATCACCCGCCCATGCCGGGTGAGGCCGAAGTTCTTCAGCAGCAGGTCGCCCGGAAAGATCCCGGCGGCAGCGATCTCGCGCAGCGCGTTGCCGTACTCGCGCAAGGCCGCGCGGCGCCGCGCCCGGTCGGCCCGCTTCAGGAACAGGTCCAGCGGGTGCAGGCGGCGCTCGATGAACAGGTGACGCAGGATCAGCTTGCCGTCCTCGACCACGAGCTTGTTCCCCGCCTCGGCCCGCAGCGCCGCCAGCAGCTCCGGGTCGAAGCGATCCAGCGGAAAGGCGACATGGGAGAACTCCCAGGTGTCGGCCATGCGCCCCACCCGGTCGCGCCGCTTGACGAAGCGGTAGCGCGCGATCACCTCCGCCTCGGTGACCCGCTTGACCGGGGCGAAGCGGTCGCGGATCACCTTGAACACATAGGGATAGGACGGCAGGGTGAACACCAGCATCACCATGCCGGCGGTACCCGGCGCCTCCACCAGGCGGTCGCTGGAGTTGCGCAGGTGATCCAGGAAATCGCGGTAGAACTCCGCCTTGCCCTGCTTGTGGAAACCGATGGCGGTATAGAGATCGGCCGCTGACTTGCCCGGCAGGCAGGGCAGCAGGAAACGCACCACCGCGGAGGGCACCTCCCAGTCGGCCATGAAATAGGCACGCGCGAAGCTGAACAGGTTGGCCACGTCGTCGGGCGCGGTCACCAGCGCATCCAGCCGCGCCATCCCCTCCGGCGTGCGCAGCAGGGGCAGGACGAACAGGCGACGCTCCTCGCCGTTGATCACCCGCCCCACCACATAGGCGGCCTTGTTGCGGTAGAACACCGGCCGCAGCACCTGGATCTGGAAATGGCGTACCAGCTCCCGCTCCCCGCCCGGCAGGGCGCGCACCGCCGCCAGGAGATTCCGCAGGGCGCGGCGCGGCGTCGCCAGGGGCAGGCCCACGTCGATGTCCGCCAGCAGGCGTCGCAGTGTGGGCACCCAGCCCGCCTGAGTGGGGTAATAGCTGCGCCAGGCCGGCTGGTCGCCCTCGATGCGTTCGGTGGAGACGGCGGGCCGCACGAAGATGTGGTCGTTGTCGTAATAGCGCCGGTGGAACAGGCCGACGAAGACCGAGTTGTAGAAGGTCTCGGCCAGCTCCGGCTGGCGGTGACCGTAGAGCAGCCCCAGATACTGGAACTTCACCTCCTGCCAGAGCGCATGCTCCGCGGCGCTCAGGCCGAAGTCGCGGCGCAACGCCGCGATCGCCTCGCGCACCCGCCGGTCGTAGAGGTCGATGCGCGCCGCACCGTCTTCCCGCGCCGCCGCCCAGTCGCCGCGAATGAAGTGCTCCCGGGCGCGTTGGGTGGTCTCGCGGAAGATGCGGAAGTGGCGGTCGAAATGCTCGAGGATGGCGCAGGCGATGGCCCGGGCCTGCCCCACCCGGGCCGGTTGCGCCAGACCGAGGGCGCGGCCGTCCATGACCTCAGGCGAACTGTTCCTCCTCGGTGGAACCGGCCAGCGCGGTCACCGAGGAGCTGCCACCCTGAATGATGGTGGTCACCTCGTCGAAGTAGCCAGCCCCCACCTCCTGCTGGTGGGAGACGAAGGTATAGCCCTTCTCGCGCGCCGCGAATTCCGGTTCCTGCACCTTGTTGACATAGTGGAGCATCCCCTGGCCGCGCGCATAGTCGTGCGCCAGGTCGAACATGTTGAACCACATGCTGTGGATCCCGGCGAGGGTGATGAACTGATACTTGTAGCCCATGTCGGCCAGCTCGTCCTGGAAGCGGGCGATGGTGACCTCGTCGAGGTGCTTCTTCCAGTTGAACGAGGGCGAGCAGTTGTAGGCGAGCAGCTTGTCGGGATTCTCCGCCAGTACCGCCTGCGCGAACTCGCGGGCGAAACCCAGATCCGGCTTGCCGGTCTCGCACCACACCAGATCGGCATAGGGCGCATAGGCCAGGCCGCGCGAGATCGCCTGCTCCAGGCCGTTGCGAACCCGGAAGAAGCCCTCGGCGGTACGTTCGCCGGTGACAAAGGGACAGTCGTTGTCGTCGATGTCTGAGGTGAGCAGGCCCGCGGCCTCGGCATCGGTGCGCGCCAGCAGCAGGGTGGGCACCCCCATCACGTCCGCCGCCAGACGCGCGGCCACCAGCTTCTGCACCGCCTCGCGGGTGGGCACCAGCACCTTGCCTCCCATGTGGCCGCACTTCTTCACCGCCGCGAGCTGGTCCTCGAAGTGCACCCCGGCGGCGCCGTTGGCGATCATGTTCTTCATCAGCTCGTAGGCATTGAGCACGCCGCCGAAGCCGGCCTCGGCATCCGCGACGATGGGCAGGAAGTAGTCGATGTGATCGGGGTCGCCCGGCTCGATGCCGCGCGCCCACTGGATCTCGTCGGCGCGTTTGAACGCATTGTTGATGCGGCGCACCACCGTCGGCACCGAGTCGTAGGCATACAGCGACTGGTCGGGATACATGGTCTCGGAGGTGTTGCCGTCGGCCGCCACCTGCCAGCCGGAGAGGTAGATCGCCTCCACGCCCGCCTTGGCCTGCTGCACCGCCTGGCCGCCCGTCAGCGCACCCAGACAGTTCACATAGCCCTTCTTCGCGTCCCCATGCAGCAGATCCCAGAGGCGCCTCGCACCGCGCTGCGCCAGGGTGTATTCGGGCTGCACCGAGCCGCGCAAACGAACCACCTCCTCGGCGCTGTAGGGGCGTTTCACGGCGGTCCAGCGGGGGTTCTCGGCCCAGTCCCGTTCCAGGTCTGCGATCTGTTCTGCTCTGCTCGTCATGGGGTTCTTGCTCCTGTGGTGGATCGGCATTCGCCCGTTGTTTCACGGGTCTTCCATTCGCTGCAAAAAAGACTAAGCTATCGCCTGTATTTTCCCACCCAATTGTTTCAATAAAGGGTATTGAACAACCCAATAATTCCGACCCGCCGCTCCATGACCAAGCTCAAGACCCCCTATTACAAGCAGAATCGTCTCAAGCAGTTGCGCGCCTTCTGTCACGCCGCACAATGCGGCAGCATCACCGAGGCGGCCGAGGCCCTGTTCCTCAGCCAGCCCTCGGTGACCCTTCAGATCCAGGCGCTGGAACGGGAGATGGAGATCACGGTGTTCGAGCGGCGCGGTCCCAAGATCAGCCTCACCCCCGAAGGCGAGGTACTGTATCGCCTGGCGAGCCCCCTGGTGGAGGCCATCGACGGCCTGCAGGAGTCCTTTCACGCCCACATGGGCAACCTGCAGAAGGGCGAGCTGAACATCGCGGCGGGGGAATCCACCATCCTCTATGTGCTGCCCGAGACCACCAAGCAGTTCGCCGACGAATACCCCGGCATCAGCCTCAAGCTGCACAACGTCACCGGACGCGACGGCCTGTCGATGATCCGCGCCGACCAGGTGGATTTCGCGGTGGGCTCCATGCTGGAGGTGCCGGACGACATCCGCTACGAGCCCATCGTCACCTACTACCCCGCCCTGATCACCGCGCGCGACCATCCGCTGGCGGACAAGGCGGAGGTGACGCTGGCGGACATCGCCGAATACGGCCTGATCCTGCCGCCGCGCCATCTCTCCACCTGGCGCATCGTGGAGCTGGTGTTCCAGCAGAACGACCTGCAGTTCAAGGTGGCGCTGGAGGCCGGCGGCTGGGAGGTGATCAAGAAATACGTGGAGCTGGATCTCGGCATCTCCATCGTCACCGACGTCTGTCTCACCGAGGCGGACCGCGAACGGCTGGCGGTCAAGCCCCTGGGACGCTACTTCCCCACCCGCTCCTACGGCATCGTCTCGCGCCGCGGCAAGTTCCTCTCGCCCGCCGCGGTGCGCTACATCGACATGCTGCGCGACTTCTACGCGGAGGACGGCTCCGGCGCCTGAGCACCGCCGCGGTGCACCAGCACCCCGTCGGCATCGGCATAGATCCAGTCGCCGGGCCCCACGATCACCCCGGAGAAGGCAAGGGTCGCACCGATCTCGCCGCGCCCCGCCTTGCGGCTGCGGCGCGGATGGGTACCGCGCGCCACCACGCCCAGCGGCAGCTCCGCCAGGGCGAGGGAATCGCGTACGCAGCCATGGATCACCAGCCCGGCCCAGCCGTTCTCCACCGCCAGCGCCCCCAGCCGGTCGCCCAGCAGGGCGCAGCGATCCGAACCGCCGCCGTTGACCACCAGCACCCGCCCCGCGCCGGGCGTCTCCAGCAGCTCGCGCACCCGGCTGTTGTCGTCGTCGCAACGCACCGTCGCCGCCGGCCCCTGAAAGGCCCGTACGCCACCGAAGTGGCGCCAGGGCGGCAGCATCACCTGCACCGCCTCCCCCAGCGCATCGCACAGATCGGCCGTCACCACCGCATCCGCCTTCATCTCTCCATCCTCCCGTGTCGCCTGCCCAGAGCATATGCCACGCCACGCCGGAAGACGGCCCCCATTGAAAAAAACAATGCGGACAGCGCGCGCCGAGCATCTAGGCTTGAGAAAAAGACGACCATCGACGGAGGTGGAAGATGGAGAGCCAGCAATACCTGCCACGGGCCGGCCTGCGGGTCGAGCGCGTGCTGCACGACTTCATCCAGAACGAAGCCCTGCCGGACACCGGCATCGACGCCGACCGCTTCTGGACCGGGCTCGCCGGGCTGGTGGCGCGTTTCGCCCCGCGCAACCGCGCGCTGCTGGAACGCCGCGCCGAGCTGCAACGCCAGATCGACGAATGGCACATCGAACACTCCTTCGAACCGGCCGCCTACCGCGGCTTCCTGGAGGCCATCGGCTATCTGGTACCCGAGGGGCCGGATTTCGAAATCGAAACCGAAAACGTGGACCCGGAGATCGCACACATCGCCGCGCCCCAACTCGTGGTGCCGGTGAACAACGCCCGCTACGCCCTGAACGCGGCCAATGCGCGCTGGGGCTCGCTGTATGACGCCATCTACGGCAGCGACATGCTCCCCGAGCATCCCCGCCCTGTAGGCGGCGGCCTGGACGAGGCACGCGCCCGCGCGGTGATCGCCTGGGTGCGCGACTTCCTCGACCGCCACCTGCCGCTGGCCCACGGCAGCCACGCCGCAGTGACCGCCTGGCGCGTGGCCGGGGGTCAGGCCCTGGCGACCCTGGCCGACGGCAGCGAGAGCGGCCTCGCCGACCCGGGGCTGTTCGCCGGCTATCGCGGCGCGCCGGAGGCCCCCTCGCTCCTGCTGCTGCGCCATCACGGCCTGCAC
>CAZVIG010000095.1:0-766 GCA_964627395.1 uncultured Sedimenticola sp. | reverse complement strand
CATCCGGTGGGTCGGCTGGATCGCGCCGGCATCTGCGACATCCAGCTCGAGGCGGCGGCGACCGTGATCCAGGACTGCGAGGACTCGGTGGCGGCGGTGGACGGCGAGGACAAGACCGCCGTCTATCGCAACTGGCTGGGGCTGATGAAGGGCGATCTCTCGGCGCGGGTGGACAAGGGCGGCAAGGCCTTCGACCGCCGCCTGCACGACGACCGCCGCTATCGCGCGCCGGACGGCTCGGCGCTGACGCTCAAGGGACGCGCCCTGATGCTGGTGCGCAACGTCGGCCACCTGATGACCACGCCGGCGGTGCTCGACGGCCAGGGCCGTGAGATTCCGGAAGGCATCCTCGACGCCCTGGTGACCAGCCTCGCCGCCCTGCACGACCTGCGCGGCAACGGCCGCTGGCGCAACTCCGAGGCCGGCTCGGTGTACATCGTGAAGCCCAAGATGCACGGCCCCGAGGAGGTCGCCTTCACCGTGGACCTGTTCGCCGCGGTGGAGGAGATCCTGGAACTGCCGCCCAACACCCTCAAGCTGGGGCTGATGGACGAGGAGCGGCGCACCACCCTCAACCTCAAGGAATGCATCCGCGCCGCGCGCGAACGGCTGATCTTCATCAACACCGGCTTTCTGGACCGCACCGGCGACGAGATCCACACCGACATGCAGGCCGGACCGGTGGCGCGCAAGGCAGAGATGAAGAGCCAGCCCTGGATGCTGGCCTACGAGGACTGGAACGTCGATATCGGTCTGGCCTGCGGAC
>CAZVIG010000094.1:6418-7618 GCA_964627395.1 uncultured Sedimenticola sp. | reverse complement strand
CCCATGCGGCGTGCATCCCCGCCGAGCGCGCCCCCAGTACGTCGAAGGGGTTGCCGGAGATCAGCCAGGCCGCCTCCCCGGTGGCCCCGGCACGACGCAGGAAATGGGCATACACCGCCGGATCCGGCTTGAAAGACTTCACCTCGTCCACGCTCACCACGTCCAGGAAGTGTTCGCGCAGGCCGGCCGCCTGCAGCAGGGTCTCCACCGCCGCGCGGGTGCCGTTGGAGAAGGCATACAGACGCAGGCCGCGGGCCGCCAGGCGGGTCAGCGCAGGGGCCGCGTCGGGAAATGCGGGCAAGGTGCGATAGGCGTCGAGCAGGGTGCGGCGCTGATCGGGGCCGAGGTCGTGTCCCAAGGCCTCGCAGCACCAGTCCAGGGCCTGGGCAGTGCAGGTGGCGAAGTCGACATAGTGGCGCATCAGGCCGCGGCGGAAGGAATATTCGAGCTGCTTGTCGCGCCAACGCAGGGCGAAGGACTCGGCGGCGTCGCCGATCATGCCGCGCAGCAGCCCGCTCACCCCCTGGGTGTCGATCAGGGTGCCATAGACGTCGAAGGCCAGGGTGATGCTCATGGCGCCAGGCGCTGGATCGTCCAGCCCTCCCCCTCGCGCCGGTACTCGAAGCGGTCGTGCAGGCGGTTCTCCCGCCCCTGCCAGAACTCGATGCGCAGCGGCTCGATGCGGTAGCCGCCCCAGAAGTCCGGCAGCGGGATATCGCCCTCGCCGAACTTGCGCTTCATGGAGGCGAAGGCCTGCTCCAGCAGAGTGCGGGAACCCACCGGGGCGCTCTGTTGCGAGCACCAGGCGCCGATCTGGCTGCCCCGCGGGCGCGAGCGGAAATAGCGCAGCGACTCCGCCACGCTCACCCGCGACACCCGCCCCTGGACCTTCACCTGGCGGTCGAACTCCAGCCAGTGGAACAACATCGCCGCCTGGGGATTGGCCTCGATCTCGCGCGCCTTGCGGCTGCCATAGTTGGTATAGAAAACGAAGCCCTGGTGGTCGAAGGCCTTGAGCAGCACGGTGCGCACCGAGGGCATGCCGTCGCCGGCGCAGGTGGCCAGGCTGAAGGCATTGGGATTGTCCAGGCCCGCCTCCCGTGCGTCGCGGAACCAGCGCTCGAACTGCACGATGGGATCCGGGTCCAGGTCGGCACGGGAGAGCCCGGCATGCAGGTATTCGCGGCGCAGGTCGGCGAT
>CAZVIG010000094.1:0-6318 GCA_964627395.1 uncultured Sedimenticola sp. | reverse complement strand
GCGGCCTGTGGGAGCGGCTTCAGCCGCGACCGGGCGGGCTGTCAGGCCTGAAGGCCCTTCCACTGGATCGCCGCGACTGCCGGGGAAGTCCGCTACAATGACCCCATGGCACATGTGATCGTCGATCCCGAATCCACCGCCCTGGCGGAGCGCTGGGCCCTGATCAAGACCCCGCGCAAGAACCGCAAGCGCTACCCCGAGGGCTGCGTCCAGGTGATGCCCGGCGAGGCCGAGGCCATCGCCGGCGCCGACCCGGAGCGCAACCTGCACCCGGCGCTGGTGTACGGCCCTTCGGTCTCCTCCGAATCGCAGCGCATCTACTACCTGGTGCGCTGGCTCTGAGACCGCCCTCCCCCTTGAAAATGCCATCGCCCGTCCCTACCTGAGGGTCAGCATGGGGCGCCCTGCGGGGCGCCCGGGAGAGATCACGGCATTGAAGTAAGGAGGACGAGATCATGACTGCATTCGATTTCTCACCCTTGTTTCGCACGGCCATCGGTTTCGACCGGCTGACCGACGCCCTGGAGGCGGCCCGTCGCCTGGATACCGAGGGCTGGCCGCCCTATGACATCGAGCTGACCGGCGAGGACCAGTACCGGATCAGCCTGGCGGTGCCCGGCTACCGACCGGAGGACCTGGAGATCGAGGTCAAGGACAACCGCCTGCGGGTGGCCGGTCGGCGCAAGGAAGAGCAGGAAGGCCGCAAATACCTCTACAAGGGTATCGGCGAGCAGGCCTTCGAACGGGTCTTCCAACTGGCGGACTACGTGAAGGTGACCGGCGCCGAGGTGAAGGACGGGCTGCTGCACATCGAGCTGGTGCGCGAGGTGCCCGAGTCCATGAAGCCGCGGCGCATCGAGATCCGCACCGCTGCCGGCAAGGAAGGCAAGCTGATCGAGGGCGAGGCCGACCGCGTCGATACCGAAGAGGCGGAAGCGGAACAGAAGAGCGAAGCCGCAGCCTGAGCAGGCTACCGACCGAAAATCCCCGCTGCGGCGGGGATTTTCGTTCGCGCGTCTATAATGGCCCCATTCTCACGTCGGCCTCGATCCCATGAAGCGATTCCTCCACTGGCCCCTGCTGCTGCTCGCGCTGTTCACCGTGCCCGCCTGCACCGCCGGCCTGCCTGCGGCCGTGGATGGCCAGCCGCTGCCCTCGCTGGCGCCCATGCTGGAGCGGGTCACCCCGGCGGTGGTCAACATCGCCACCAGCAACAGGCGCAAGCTGCGCCGTCATCCGCTGCTGGACGACCCCTTCTTCCGCTGGTTCTTCGAGGAGGCGCCGCACCGTCCCCGCCGGCCCGAGGTGCAGAGCCTGGGATCGGGCATCATCGTGGATGCGCGCAAGGGCTATGTGCTGACCAACAATCACGTCATCGACGAGGCGGACGAGATCCGCGTCACCCTCAAGGACGGGCGCAGCTTCAACGCGCATCTGCTGGGCAGGGACCCGGAGATGGACATCGCGGTGCTGCAGATCCCCGCCGAGGACCTCACCGCCCTGTCCTGGGGCGATTCCGACCGCCTGCGGGTGGGCGATTTCGTGGTCGCCATCGGCAATCCCTTCGGTCTCGGCCAGACCGTCACCTCGGGCATCGTCAGCGCCCTGGGGCGCAGCGGCCTGGGGATCGAGGGCTATGAGAACTTCATCCAGACCGACGCCTCCATCAACCCCGGCAACTCCGGCGGTCCCCTGGTGGACCTGCGCGGCCGTCTGGTGGGGGTGAACACCGCCATCCTGGCGCCGGGCGGCGGCAACGTGGGGATCGGCTTCGCCATCCCCGGCAACATCGCGCGCGAGGTGATGCGCCAGATCGTGGAATACGGCGGGGTGCGGCGCGGCGTGTTCGGGGTCGCGGTGCAGGACCTGAGCGGCGACTTGGCGCATGCACTGGGACTGAAGCGGGCGCGCGGCGCCCTGGTGGCGCGGGTGGAGCCCGGATCGCCGGCCGCAAAGGCCGGGCTGCGCGAGGGCGATGTCATCACCCAGATCGGCGATCACGAGCTGGACGGGGCGAGCGACTTCCACAGCCGCCTGGGACTCGCCCGCATCGGCGAGACGGTGCGCCTGCGGGTGCTGCGCGACGGCCGGCCGCTGCAACTGAGCGCACGCATCGCCGACCCTTACGCAGGCTATACCCGCGGCGAGTCCGTCTCGCCGGTGCTGGCGGGCGCGCTGCTCAAGCCGGTGCTGGACCGCTCGCCGCTGGGCGAGAACGCCGGCATCGCGGTGGGCCGGGTGCGGCGCGATTCGCCCGCCTGGCGCGAGGGGCTGCGCGAGGGCGACGTGCTGTACCGGGTCAACCGCCACCGGGTGCGTGGCCTGCGCGAGCTGGCGGCCCTGCTGCCGCCGGGAAGCGCGATCTGGCAGCTTCAACTGCGGCGCGGCGACCGTCTGCTCACCCTGGTATCACGGTGAGCGCGCCGGCGCCGCCGGGGCGCAGCACCTGCGGCCGCCCGACCAGGAAGCCCTGCACCTGGGTGAAGCCCATGCGCCGCACCCGCGCCAGGGTGGCCTCGTCCTCCACCCCCTCGGCCACCGTATCCAGACCGTTGTCGCGGATGTATTCCACCAGGTGCCCCACCAGGCGGAACTGGGCGTCCTGGTCCAGGGCGCGGATCAGGCTGATATCGAATTTCACGATGTCCACCGGCATGCCGGTGAGATAGCGCAGCGAGGAATAACCGCTGCCGAAGTCGTCCAGGGCCACCAGGAAACCGAGATTGCGCAGGCGCAGGATGTTGTTGCGCGCCTCCTCCATGCGGGTGATCAGGGTGGTCTCGGTGACCTCCAGCACCAGCTTCAGATTGGGCAGGAAGGGGCGGAAGGCATCCAGCCGCGCCACCAGGCCCTCGTCGGAGATGGAACTGGCCGACAGGTTGATCGACAACCCGGTGCCGGCGGGGATCACCCCCGCATAGAGGCCGCGCAGCAGCTCGTCCAGCACCGCCTGGTCCAGCTCCCGCTCCAGACGGCGCGACTCCACCACCGGCATGATCTCGGCCGGGGTGAGCAGCTCGGCCCCATGACGGATGCGCAGCAGGGCCTCGTGGTAGATCACCCGGTCGTCGGCCAGGGTGCGCACCGGCTGATAGAGCATGTGCAGTCCCTCGCCGCGCTCGATGGCGCGGTACACCGCCTCGTTGACGCTGCTGGAGAAGATGGTGCCGGTGGCCGATTCCAGGGACTCGCGGTAGATGGTCACGGCCGCGCTGGTGGGACGCTTGGAGTGATACATCGCCACGTCCGCTTGGCGCAGCAGGCGGTTGAGGGGGATCTTCGGATCGTCGGTGGCCGGCGAGAGGCCGATGCTCAGGCGCACCGGTTCCTGGATGCCCAGCCGCTCGCGGAAGGGCCAGGCCGCCACCTCGCGCGCGCAACGCCCCGCCACCGCCATGGCCTGGGCGTCGTCGCAGTCCAGCAGCACGCTCACGAACTCGTCGCCGCCCAGGCGGAACAGTTGCTCGCCACGGCGCATCGCCTTCTGCAGACACTCCACGATGGCGCGCAGCACCCCGTCCCCCACGTCGTGGCCGTAGGTGTCGTTGATCGCCTTGAAGTGGTTGACGTCGCACAGCATCAGGCGCAGCGAACGATGGTCGCGCTCGCTCAGCGAGCGCAGGGTCTGCCAGAAGTTCTCGAAGGCGCGCCGGTTGCCGGCGCCGGTGAGGGCGTCGCGGTGCGCCAGGTCCCAGAGTTCGCGGTTCTTCTCGTCCAGGGCGCGGTTGGCGCGCGAGAGTTCGCGGTGGTAGTCGAGCAGCGACTGTTCGGCATCCTCCAGTTCGCTCACCCGCAACAGCCGAAACTGCTCGGGCGGCGACTGGCTGCGACCCTCCCCCGCGGCGCGCAGGCGCTCCACCACCGCCGGCATGTGCTGCACGCTGCGCCCCACCACCCGGGTGAAGAAAATCACCAGCAGCAGGGTGGGTAGCAGCACCGAAAGACCCAGCAGCAGGATCAGCTTCAGCACCAGGGTGTCCACCACCTGGAAGGAGCCGCTCTCGCGCAGGCGGTAGCGGGCGGCGTCCAGCACCTTCTCCAGGGAATCGGTCGGCTGAGCCAGGGCGAAATGCAGGCTCTCCGGATCGATACGCGCCAGGGCGTGCAGCCGCGCGACGTTGTGCAGCAGGCTGGCGCGCACCCCCAGAAAGCCCGAGGGACCGCCGTGACGCGATGGCAGCTCCCGGAACAGTTCTACCACCACGTCCTCGCCCGCAGGGAGGAAGCGCTGCTGCAGGCGGGCCGGATCGAGCCGCCGCGGCAGGCGGCTGCCGTCGATCTGCGCCAGGGCCTTGCCGTTGCGGTCGTAGAGCATCAGGTCGCGGAAGCGGGGCGCGATCTCGCGCCCGTCCTCGCGGATGCGGTGGGTGTACCAGTAGGTGAAATAGGCGGGTTGCGCGAGCTGCTGATAAAGCTCCTCCCAGCCGGCCAGCTCCTGCACCCCCTCGGCCAGGTCCCAGCGCACCCGCTGCAGCAGGGTGCGCAGTTCGGCGTCCGCCGCGGCCGCCTCGCTCTCCGCCAGCACCCGCTTGGCCTCGCCGTACTGGTGGTAGGCGAGCCCGCCGAAGGCGAGATAGACCAGGGCCACCAGGCCCGCCAGGGCCAGGGCATAACGGCGGTAGGAGAGCGTGATCCCGTTCATGACGCCCTCGTCTTCGGCCATGTCGCGTTCACATCGGCCGTCATGGTGCAAGGCCCGCTCACCACCGCTCCCGGGAATCCGGGCCTGCCCTGCGTGCCCCTTCCATGCTAGCCACCGTCCAGCACCGCCTCGACGCGTTCGACCAGATCGAACTCGTGCTCGCTGTCGAAGAAATGGTTGGCGCCCGGAATCACCTTCAGTTCCACCCCGCCGCTGCGCAGGCGTTCCCGCCAGACGGGCCGGATACGCTCGTCCGCCCCGCCGAGCACCACGTGCACCGGCACCGGGCTGTCCAGCATCGCGGTCAGCATGCGGTCCGGCCCCCAGTCCACATAGGAATGGAAGGCGCGCGGGGTGGTGGGATAACGCTGGCAGTAGCCCAGACGGTAGTCCGCCATGGCCTCGAGGTCCGCGGGCTCGCCGCCGGCAGGCGGCGCCCCCTCCGGCGGCACGATGCTGATCAGGATCGCCCGGCGCACGGGCGCATCGGGATGCTCGGCCAGGTAGCGGGTGATGACGTGCCCGCCGGCGCTGTGGCCGATCAGGGTCACCGCCCGGCCGGTGGCGCGGTGCAGACGCTGCACCCAGCGGTGCAGCTCGGCCACGTCGTCGTCCAGGCGGTGCAGATGCAGCGCCTCGCATTCGAGGCTCTGGCGGCGGTCCGGCACCCCCAGGGACAGGGTGGGCGTGAGCACCGGGTAGCCGTCGTCGGCCAGGGTTTCGGCCAGCCGGCTCACGGTGGAGAAATCGCGGGTCTGGAGGAAACCGTGCAGGATCAGCACCGGGTCGCGGTCCGGCTCGCCCGGCCGGTATTCCGCTGTGGCACTGACCCCAGGCTGTGCCTGCAGACGCCAGGTTTCCGCCCAGCCGGGCACCGACCCGGCCAGCGCCCAGGCCAGCAACAGCCATCGCCAGTTCCATCCCTGCATTTTCGCCTCCGTACCGGTTGGCGGTATCGACCGGTCGTCGACGACCGCTCCAAGTATAGCGGCCGGCGGCAGCGAAACTTTACCCCGCGCCCGGAGTCGGGACGGCGGTCACTCGAAGGGGTGACGCAGCACCATGGTCTGGGAGCGGTCGGGCCCGGTGGAGATGATGTCGATGGGGGTCTCGCACAGTTCCTCGACGCGCTTCAGGTAGTCGCGCGCCGCCTGCGGCAGCTCGTCGAGGCTCCCCGCACCCACGGTGGACTCCTGCCAGCCCGGCATCTCGATGAACACCGGCTCGCACTGCGCGAAACGGTCCGCGCCCACCGGCGGGGTGTCCACCTCGCGACCGTCGAGCTTGTAGGCGACGCAGATCTTGACCTTGTCCAGCCCGTCCAGCACGTCCAGCTTGGTGATGCACATGCCGGTGACGCTGTTGATCTTCAGCGAGCGGCGCAGGGCCACGGTGTCCAGCCAGCCGCAGCGGCGCTGGCGGCCGGTGGTGGCGCCGAACTCGTGTCCCTTCTGGCCCAGGTACTTGCCGATGGGGTCGCCCTGGTCGCTGGCCAGGTCGTACACCAGCTCGGTGGGGAAGGGTCCGGCCCCGACGCGGGTGGTATAGGCCTTGACGATGCCCAGCACATAGTCCAGGTCGCAGGGCCCCACCCCGCTGCCGCTGGCGGCGCCGCCGGCGGTGGTGGTGGAGGAGGTGACATAGGGATAGGTGCCGTGGTCGATGTCCAGCAGCGC
>CAZVIG010000093.1:0-7640 GCA_964627395.1 uncultured Sedimenticola sp. | reverse complement strand
TGGTGCCTGCGCTGCTGATCGCTTTCGCGCTGTATTTCCTGTTCTCGCCGCGCATCGGCGACGAGGACGCGCGCCAGCGCATCACGCCCGGCCTGTTCGGCCTGCTGGTCGGCTTCTCGGTGGGTTTCTACGACGGCTTCTTCGGCCCGGGCACCGGCACCTTCTTCGCCGCCGGATTCGTGCTGCTGCTGGGCTGGAACCTGAAACGCGCCACCGCCGGCACCAAGCTGCTCAACTTCACCAGCAATATCGCCTCGCTGCTGTTCTTCGCCGCCGGCGGGCATGTCCTCTGGGGCCTGGGACTGGCGATGGGCCTGGGCCAGGTGGCCGGCGCCTGGCTGGGCTCGCACCTGGTGGTACGCCACGGTAGCGTCATCGTGCGCCCCCTGCTGGTGCTGGTGTCGGTCGCCGTCTCGCTGAAACTTTTGTTCGCATGATCGACTCCCCTCGAACCTTCACCGTCGTGATCGACGAAACCGTCAGCGACACCTCTCCGGTAGCGCTGCTGTCCGCGGCCAGCGGGCTGAGCCGGCAGGCGGTCAAGGCGGCAATGCACAAAGGCGCGGTATGGCTGGAGCATGCCGGCCATATGCGCCGGTTGCGCCGTCACAAGGCACGACTGCAACCGGGTGACCGGCTGTTTCTCTACCACGATCCGCGGGTACTGGCGGCGCAGGTGCCACCGGCGCGGCTGGTGGCCGACGAGGGCGAGTTCAGCGTTTGGGACAAGCCGCCGGGGATGCGCTCGCACGGCTCCCGCTGGGGCGACCACACCAGCCTGGTGCGCTTCGCCGAGACCGAGCTGCAGCGGGTGAGCTTTCTGGTGCACCGCCTGGACGCGGCCGCCAGCGGCCTGATCCTGGTCGCCCACGGCAAGGCCGCGGCCCGCGAACTGAGCGCGCTGTTCGAGCGGCGCGAGGTGGCCAAGACCTACCGGGTTCAGGTGCATGGCCGCTTCCCCGAAACGGTCCAACACTATGACACGGCACTGGACGACAGACCGGCGCGCACCCATGCCCGGCGCATCGCCTACGACCCGGACTCCGACCGCTCGGACCTGGAGGTGAGTATCGAGACCGGCCGCAAACACCAGATCCGACGGCATCTGGCGATGGCGGGCTTTCCGGTGGTGGGCGACCGGCTGTACGGCCATCCATCCGACAGCGACGAGTGGCTGGCCCTGCGCGCGGTGGCGCTGGCCTTCCACTTCGGGAAGACGCGCCGCTATCGCCTCGACCCACTGGATTGAGGCGATGCCCGCTGTTTCCGGATACCGATGAGCCAAAGCCCCTCCCGAACCTCCATGCCCAGGTATTCCACCCCCTTCCTGCGGCACCAGGCCTGCACATCGTCTCCACAGGGCGGATAGGAAATCACCAGCCGCGCCTCCTCGCCCGCCTCGAGCTTTTCGACCTCCCGGTCGATGGCAAGCAGATAACCAGGGCAGGTCTGCCCGCGTACGTCGATCTCCACCACCCCGTCCACCCGGGTCACCGAGCGGGCGCGGATGCCGCCGGCGTTGCGCTTTCTGCGAAATGGCCACATGAGTCTAGAATGACAGCACCCGCAGCATTGCCACAAGTGACAGAGGGAGACTGCCATGCAACGCCTGCTGTTCCTGATCGTCCTGCTCGTTCCAACCACCGGTATGGCGGACGGGTCGCTGGAAGAGGATGTCCTGCAGATTCACAGATCCTGGGAGCACGCCAACTTCGAGCTGAGCGGCACGGAGAAGATCGAGGGGCTCGAGCGGGTGGCGCACGCCGCCGACCGGCTGGTGGAGCGATGGCCTGGCCGCGCCGAGCCGCTGCTATGGAAGGGGATCACCTATGCCACCTGGGCCGGCGCCCGTGGCGGACCGGGCGCACTCGGCCTGGCACGGCGGGCACGCGACGCCCTGCTGGCCGCGGAAAGGATAGACCCCGGTGTCATGAACGGGGCCATCTACACCACGCTCGGCAGCATCTACTACCGCGTGCCCGGCTGGCCCATCGGCTTCGGCGACGACGACAAAGCCGCGGAGTATTTTCGAAAGGCCATGCAGATGAACCCCGACGGCCTGAACAGCAACTACTTCTACGGCGATTTTCTGCTGGACCAGCGGCAATACCGCAAGGCCGTCGAGGTGCTGAGGCGGGCGCTGCGCGCGCAACCGGACCCGGAACATCCGATCGCCGACCGGGGCCGACGCCGACAGGTGGAGGCTGCACTGAAGAAGGCCCTGGACCACGTCGGCTGACGTTCCGCAGCCGATGGGGCCGTCACGCTCAGGCGCTACGGCCTTTCCTCCGACCGGGACCAGTGGCCGGCGCTATGCGCCATGGCCTGGCCTCCCACTACGGCAAGGCGTATGGCTGTCGCCTGGACCGACCCGGGTACGTCAGCCGAGTCACCGTGCCGCGGTGGTGGTCGCGGCCCGCGCCTGCGCCTCCCAGTAGTCCGCCTTTTTCGGATCGGGGTTCAGGCCGAGTTCGCCGCGGCGCCAGGCCCGCGCCAGTCGACACATCGCCAGCACATTGCCCTCGCGGGCCGCACGCCGGAACCAGACCAGCGCCTGTGCCGGGTCCTGTTCCACATCGAGGGCCCCGGTTTCGTAACGCAGTGCCAGCTCGTACTGGGCATGGGGGTCATTGTGTTCCGCACGCTGACGCAGGGCGTCGCGATACTCGCGGGCCACCGGCGAGGCGGCATCCACCAGCGAGCGCACCAGTCGCGCCAGGTCCATGGCCTCCCGGTAGCCGCTGGCCGCCGCACGGCTCAGCCAGTGGAGGGCCGCCGCGTCGTCCTTTTCCACCACCTCGCCCTCGTGGTGCATGCGGCCCAGCAGATACTGGGCAGGGGCATAACCTTCCTGTGCCGCCTCGCGCAGCCAGCGTCCGGCCGCCACGGGATCCTTCGGCACCCCCTCGCCGGCGAGATAGGCCTGCGCCAGCCGGTACTTGGCCTCCGCCACACCCCGTGCGGCCGCCTTGCGCCACCAGCTCACCGCCTGCACCGGATCCTTCTCCACCCCTCTGCCCTCGGCATAGGACTTGCCCAATGCCAGCATGGCGAAAGGCTCGCCGTCACGCGCCGCGCGGCGGATCCAGGCCACGCCCTCGCGGGCGTCGGGCTTCAGCCCATAGCGTCCTTCCAGCAGCGCCAGGCCGTAGAGCAGTTCGTCGCCCGAGTCGCCCTGTGCCGCCTGTTGGCGGATCAGGGCCAGTTCGGCCTGACGGTCGTCACCGTCGGCATGACCGAAACTGGCGAAGGCGACCAACAGCAGGCCACCGATCAGGGACAGGGAAAGCTCAGGTCTCATGGGCCACCTCGCGCGGGGCGTCCCCCTCCGCCGCGGCATCCTCCGCTTCCGCTTCGGCATTGGCATTGGCCACTTCCAGCTTACGCTTCAGCGCGGTGACCGCGATGGGCACCGAGGGATAGACGTTCTGGTCGCCGATCAGGTCGCACAGGCCGGTGCGATGAAACACCTCCAGCACGTTCTCCTTGACGTTGGCGAAGGAAATCCCCACCCCGCTCTTGTGCAGACGCTCTATCAGGTTGCGCAGCATCTCCACACCGGAGGCGTCCACGCCGTTGATGCCGTCGGCCACCACCAGGATCTCCTTCAGATCCTTGTCCTCGCCCACCAGGTAGAGCACCGCCTCCTCGAAATAGCTCACATTGGCAAAGTAGAGCTGGCCGTCGAAGCGGATAGCGGTGATCTGGGGATGCAGGCGCGGCAGGTTGTAGCGCTTGGCGCTGCGCAGCACGCCGTTCTCGTCCACTCCCAGCACCACCACGCCCGGGCGCATGGTGCGTACCAGGAACAGCACCAGCGACAGCAGGATACCGGTGAGGATGCCGTTCTGGATGTTGGGCGCGAAGGCCAGGGTGGCGACGAAGGTGACCACCGCGGCAATGCCGTCCTGGCGACTGGCCCGCCAGGCGTCCTTGATCACCTGCACGTCCACCAGGCCGAATACGGCCATCATGATGATCGCGGCCAGCACCGGCTTGGGCAGGTGATAGAGCGCGGGCGTGAAGAAGAACAGAGTGATCAGCACGATCACCGCGCTGAACACCGAGGCCAGGCCGGTCTCTGCGCCACTGGCCAGGTTCAGCGCGGAACGCGAGAAGGAACCGCTCACCGGCATGCCGGTGCTGAAGGCGGCGGCCACCTTGGCCAGCCCCTGCCCCACCAGCTCCTGGTTCTCGTCCCACTTGATGCGCTTCTTGATCGCGATGATCTTGGAGCTGGACATCGCCTCCATGAAGCTGATGATGGCGATCACGAAGGCGGCCGGCAGCATGTGCATGCTCGCCACCGGATCGAAGGGCGGCAGGCTGAACTTGGGAAGCCCCTTGGGAATGGTGCCCACCACGGTGCCGCCGTCGGCCTCGAAGCCCACCAGGTAACTGATCAGGGTGGTGATGATGACCACGATCAGGACGCCGGGCAGCTTGGGCGCGTACTTCTTCAGCGCGTACAGCATGGCCAGCGAGCCCAGCCCGAAAGCCAGCGACGGCAGATGGGTGCGGGCGCCGTGCTCGATCACGTGCAGCACGTCCACCATGAAATGGGCGCTGTGTTCCAGCTTCAGGCCCAGCATCGCCGGCAGTTGCGCCAGGGCGATGATGATCGCTGCCGCGTTGATGAAGCCGCGCAGCACAGGATAGGAGAGGAAGTTGATCAGCACCCCCATGCGCGCCACCCCGAGCGCGATCTGCACCAACCCCGACAGCAGCGCCATCAGGATGACATAGGCATAGAACTGATCGGTGCCGAACTTCGCCAGGGTCATCACGCTGGCGGCGGTGAGCAGCGAGGTCATCGCCACCGGGCCCGTGGAGAGCGCCGGCGAGGAACCCCACAGCGCACCGACGATCACCGGCAGGAAGGAGGCATAGAGCCCGTAGTACGGCGGCACCCCGGCGAGCTGCGCATAGGCCAGCGACTGCGGTATCGCCACCAGCGCCACGGTGATGCCCGCGATCAGGTCCGCCCGGATGGTCTGGCGGTTGACCCGGGGCAACCAGCTCATGAAGGGGAACAACCGTTGCACGAGGGGCACCGGCGTGCGCTTTATCACGATGGTCATGGCAGAGACATCTCCAGCGGTCTGGCTCCGCGCCCAGCCGGTCCGGCGCGCGCGGGAACGGGAAAAGCCACCCCGGGAATCCCCGTGACGGCAGACGCATATTAGTGAAATTGAATTTTACCAGATGCCTGTATTGATGTAAAATACATCGTATCTGATACCAAGACACCTTATATTATCAGCATGATTACCGGACCCCAGATGAAAGCCGCCCGTGCCCTGCTGGGCATCGACCAGCGCCAGCTGGCCGAGATGGCGGGCCTCTCGCTGCCCACGGTGCAGCGCATGGAATCGGCCGACGGTGTGGTCAAGTGCAACGTGGACTCGCTGATGCGGGTGGTGGATGCGCTCGCCGCGGCCGGCATCGAGCTGATCGCCGAAGGGGCCGACAGCACCGGCCAGGGCCGCGGGGTACGGCTGATCGAACGCAGGGAACCGAAGCGATGAACCCGATGGGGCTGGCGGCGATGGCGGTACTGCTGGCGCTGGGCTCTGCGCTGGCCGCCCTGTTCACGCAACGGCGCCCGGAGCTGATGCGTCTGCTGGTGATGCCGCTGCTGGGGGCCTCCGGGGCAGCGGCGCTCGCCGGCGGCCTGGGCGGCCTGTTGCAAGGCGGCACCGAAATCCTCTCCCTGCCCCTGGGTCTGCCCTGGCTGCACTGGACCCTGCGCCTGGACGTGCTCTCGGGCTTCTTCATGGCGCTGATCGGCACCGTGGTGATCGGGGTGGCCCTCTACGGCCCCGGCTATGTGCGCGAATTCGAGCACGGGCGCGACTCCCTGCCGGCCCTGGGCGGCTTCACCGGCATCTTCGTCGCAGGCATGATGGGGGTGGTGCTGGCCGATGACGCCTACCTGTTCATGGTGGCCTGGGAGGTGATGTCGCTCAGCTCCTACTTCCTGGTCGCCTTCCAGCACGAGCACGCGGCCAACCGCCGCGCCGCCCTGCTGTACCTGCTGATGGCGCACATCGGCGGACTCTCCATCCTGCTGGGCTACGGCGTGCTGGCCGGGTTCGGCGACGGCTTCGCCTTCGACGCCATGCGCGCCGCCCAGCTATCGCCCGGCTGGGCCACGGTGGCCTTCCTGCTCGCCTTCGTCGGCTTCGGCATGAAGGCCGGCCTGGTGCCCATCCACGCATGGCTGCCGGAGGCCCATCCGGTGGCACCCTCCCACGTCTCGGCCCTGATGTCCGGGGTGA
Organism: uncultured Sedimenticola sp.; assembly: GCA_964627395.1. Taxonomy (GTDB): domain Bacteria; phylum Pseudomonadota; class Gammaproteobacteria; order Chromatiales; family Chromatiaceae; genus MONJU. The sequence goes on along the minus strand of CAZVIG010000093.1, from coordinate 1,359 downwards.
TGCTCAAGGTGGCGGTATACGGCTTCGTGCGCTTCACCTTCGACCTGCTGGGCGACTTCCAGTGGCAATGGGGGGTGCTGGTGCTGATCGTGGGCGCGGTCTCCGCCCTGCTGGGCGTGCTGTACGCCCTGATGCAGCACGACCTCAAGCGCCTGCTCGCCTACCATTCGGTGGAGAACATCGGGATCATCTATATCGGCCTGGGGCTGGCGCTGATCTTCCTCGGCACCGGCCACCCGGTGCTGGGCATGCTGGGACTGGTGGCGGCGCTCTACCACACCATCAACCATGCGCTGTTCAAGGGCCTGCTGTTCCTCGGCGCCGGCGCCATCCTGCACAGCGCCCACGAGCGCGACATGGAACGCATGGGCGGCCTGCTGCGGCGCATGCCCTGGACCGGGCTGTTCTTCCTGGTGGGCTGCATCAGCATCTCGGCGCTGCCGCCGTTCAACGGCTTCGTCTCGGAATGGCTCACCTTCCAGGCCGCCCTGCAGGCCTGGGCCCTGCAGAGCGGGGTGCTGCGCACCCTGCTGCCGCTCGCCGCCGCCATGCTGGCGCTCACCGGCGCCCTGGCGGCGGCCTGTTTCGTGAAGGTCTATGGCGTGGCCTTCCTCGGCCAGGCGCGCAGCCGCCCGGTGCGCCGCGCGCGCGAGGTGACCCTGGGGATGCGCATCGGCCAGGGCTGGCTGGCGGCCCTGTGCCTGGCCCTGGGTGTGCTGCCGACCTTCGTGGTGGGCGCGCTGAACGGCATCCCCCAACTGCTGCTCGGCCGCGGCCTGAACCAGGCCACGGCGCACGGCTGGCTGTGGCTGACCCCCATCTCCGCCGACACCGCCAGCTATTCGGCCCCGCTGGTGCTGGCGGGGCTGGCCCTGGCCTGGTGGCTGGCCGCCCGCCTGCTGCGCCGCGGCGAGGTGCGCAAGGTGCGCCGCTGCGACGCCTGGGACTGCGGCTTCGCCCCGCCCAATGCGCGCATGCAGTACACCGCCACCGGCTTCGCCCAGCCCATCCGCCGGGTGTTCGGCGGGCTGTTCCAGATCGAGGAGTCGGTGACGGCCACCGAAGACGGGCGCGAGCGCCACTCGCTGCATGTCGGCGACCGCTTCTGGGGCTGGCTCTACCAGCCGGTGATCCGCGCCACCAACGCGGCGGCGCGGCGTGTGACCCTGATCCAGTCGGGCAATGTGCGCGTCTACCTCGGCTGGTCCCTCGCAACCCTGGTGGTGCTGCTATGGCTGATCTCATGACCCCCGGCGGCTGGGCCCTGGCGCTGACCCAGGCGCTGCTGTTCGCGGCCGGCGCGCCGCTGCTGGTGGCCTGGGTGAAACGCATCAAATCGCGCCTGCAGAACCGGCGCGG
>CAZVIG010000092.1:0-7674 GCA_964627395.1 uncultured Sedimenticola sp. | reverse complement strand
GTCATGTGCAGGCGCACCCCGGCGTCCTCGGTGAGCATATGGAACAGATGGTGGGGGCCGGTGGCCTTCTCCAGCAGCCGCTCGAGATCCGAACGGACCTCCGCATACAGCTCCAGCAAGCGGCGGTCGAAGCGATGCAACGCCCGGGTCAGGGGGTCCTTGCGCTGACGCGCCAGGATGCGCTCCAGGCCGTCGCGGTACAGGTCGCCGAGGCACATGTGCACCGCGTTGAACAGGGTGGCCCAGCCGTTGAACCAGAACATCAGGTCGATGTCGAAGGACTCCCCCGGCGGGGGCCCCTGCTCCAGCACCTGCTGCAGCAGCTCCCGCTCCTTGACCGTCTCGCCCTCTTCCAGCAGCTCCGCGCGGCCGTAGCCGTCGATAGTGGAGCTGGTCATCAGGATGGGCGCCTGGGGGTGAGACGTCAGCACGAAGCTGGCGTCCTTCAGCACCCGCCCCCGCTCGCCGGTGAGCGGGTGGGTCTTGAGCCGCGCCGAGGGGGCGGTGGACAACACCTCGACGCGGTGGCCGCGGTCCCCCAGCTCGTTGACCAGGCGCGCGAAGACGCCCTTCTGCAGCACGTCCATGGAGAAGTTGAGCGCGGTCTGCTTGTGCAGCAGGGCGAGCTGCACCTGTTTGTGATAGCGGGGCGCGCACTCGACGATGTTGGCGATCTTGGCCACCGGGATGCGCTCGCGCAGCCGTCCCCTCTTGTCCAGGATCACCTCCTGGTGGAACTCGTCGAAGCTGATCTGCAGCAGCACCTTGGCCTTGGGCCAGTGGGATGGCCGCCCGCGGATCGACTCGGCCATGCGGCCGATCACCCGATCGGTGGTTTCCGGGTCGTCCGCGAAATCGCCGTTGAGCAGGATGGCGAAGGTGGTGACGTTGCGCATCGCGCGGATACCGTCGTAGAAGGCATCCAGATGACGGGTCAGGTCGCCGCCGGTGAACAACACGCTGTCGGTGAGGCCGTTCACCGTCTCGTAGACGCGCGCCGGATCCGGATCGGTGGGCTTGAGCGGGCGCCAGATGAACATGCAGTGGCGGCAGGTCTGGGGGCAGCCCATGGCGGGAATGATGCCCAGCTTGGCGAAGCGCCGGTTGGCGCCGGGACCGGGATCGGGCAGCGCGTCCACCAGCGCCAGGCGCTCCTGGTCGGCCTTCCCCAGCATCTGGCCATAGCGGTCCTTCTCCTGCTTCGCCAGGCCGGAATAGGCGATCTTGACGCTCTGCTCGAACAGCCCGAAGGAGCGCCACACCGCCATCACCCGCTGCACCGCCTCGGCGCGTCCGCCGGCGTCGGCCACCAGACGCAGGGCCTGGGCCTGCTGTACCGGCCCGCCGGGCGGCTGCTGCTGCCAGTGCGCCAGATAGCCGTCCACGAAGGCCTCGGCGCTCTGCGCGGTCAGCAGCAGGCGCATCAGGAACAGGCGTTGCGGATTGCGGAAATTGGCCAGCACCCCCTCGCGGTAGGACTCCGGCACATGCTGGCGCAGCCAGTGCCAGCCATAGAGATAGGTGAGCAGGAAGGCCATGTCGTCCGCCCCCGGCCGGCCGCCGAGCAGGCGCGCCATGCCGCCGCCGGTGAGGCGGTTGATCTCCGCCTTGAAGCGCTGACGCAGGCCGGAGAGATAGATGGGCAGCAGGCGACGCTGCTGCAGATCGTCGTTCAGGACTTCGGGACTGGCGGACATGGCGACGCCTCCGGTGCGGACCAGGGTGCAAGATTAGCACCCCTCGCCCGCCGGGCCTTACCCTACTTTGGGCGGGGTTTGGGATCCACCGCGACCATCCCTCCGTAGCGGCTGCCCGACGCATCGCATGCGCTCGAATCGACAGCGGCATGTACATTCTTTCGTACCATTTCCGAGCGCGGCTCCGACGACGAACGACGACAGGAGGTGGTCATGATCGGACAGATGATGCGACGGCTCGGACCGAGGAACGTCCTGCGCCGTTTTCCCGTACCCTCGGCATTGCTGCTCGCCGGGGCGGCCCTCTCGCTCATGGCACGCGACGCCGAGGACGGCTGGTACTGGCAACTCTGGCTGGCCGCGGCCTTCGCGACGGCGCTGGCAGCGCAGCTCCGAACCCGGACGCAGGCCGGACCCGGGGGTGGCGGCAACAAGCCGCACGTCGTAGCGGCACTGGCGGCACTGGCCGTGGGAACGCTGATGGCGGTGCAGATCGCCACCCAGGCCGGTGGGCGTTGGCCGCATCTGTTGCACTGGACCGATGTCGCCTTCCTGATCGTTGGCCTGGTGGTGCTGTTCCCGGCCGCGCCCTTCCTGGGGCGGCGCTTTTCCATCGAGGCCCTGTGGCGCTTCGGGCTGGACGTGCTGCTGGCCACCCTGGTGTGCCTGGGGGCGTGGCTGTTCATCGGCGCCGGCATCGGGCTGGCGGGCGGCTCGGTCGAGTTCCTCTTCGATCTCGATTTTCCGAAGTCGATGAAAAGAATGCTCCTGGCCGCGCCCTGGCTGGGCGCCTTCCTGGCATTGGGACTGCTGCCGGACAACGCGGCACGCAAGCCGGAGGCGACCGGCCTCGACCATGGCGCGGTACGGCTGCTGTTGCGCTTTCTCGAGTGGGTCGCCGTGCCGCTGCTGCTGGTGCATGGCGCCATCCTCAACTTCTATGCGCTGAACATCCTGGCGCACTGGGAACTGCCACGCGGCGGCGTGGGCTGGATGGTGGGCAGTTTCGCCTTCATCGGCACCCTGGTATGGCTGCTGTCCCAGGCGCCGGTCCTGCGCGGCGGCGGCGGACGGCTGCTGCGCTGGTTCGTGCGCGGCTGGTGGTGGCTGCTGCTCGCGCCCTTCGGCCTGTTGCTGACCGGCGTCTGGCGACGCATCGCCGACTATGGGGTCACGCCGCCGCGCTATCTGCTGGCGGAGATGGCCCTCTGGACCGGAGGCGCGCTCCTGCTCTGGCTGTGGCGGGGGGCGCGGGCCAGCAACCGGGCCTTGGTGACACTGGCAGGCGCCCTGCTGCTCACCGGCGCCCTGGCCGGGCCGTTCAGCGCCCGCAACCTGAGCCTGCACAGCCAGATGACTCGGTTGCAGACGGCGCTGGCACAGAAGGGACTGCTGGATGCCCGCGGGCGGCTGGCGCGGCCGGTGCCGGCAGACACCTGGAACCGCCAGGAATGGGAGCAACTCGGCTCGATCATGGGCGTGCTGCGTTCCCTGGATGCGGAAATGGCGGTGACGGCACTCGTGCGCCCGGCGCTGGGCGCGGACTGGAACCATGACCGGATCGACGAAGACGCGGCGAAGGAGACTTCGGACACCGACCGCGACGACAGAGAGGCGAAGCTGCACCAGGCCCTGATGGCGGCGCTGGCGCTGGACCGGCAGCCTCCGGGCGAGGATTCCCTGGACTTCTTCGCCAGCCGGCCGCGCACCCTGGAGGTGCCGGCGCACGCCCGGCTGGTGATGGGCATTCGCCTGTCCGACGGCCGCTCGGCCGAGATACCGCCGGATCTGCGTCTGCGGCTGGGCGCAGACGGCGTGATGTACCTGGAGCATGAACCTGAACCGGCGCAGCCCCCGCAAGCGGAGGGCTCGGCGGAGACGGTCGTCTGGCGGCTCACCCCGGCGCGGCTGACCGAGGCGGCCAGGGCGGTTGCACCGCAACCAGGGGAACCGCAACAGTTCATCGCCGGCAGCGCCCCGCTGGAGATCCGGATGGCGGACGGCAGCCGACTGCTGGTCGACAGCTTCTCGGTGGCCACCTGCCCGGACTCGGAGCCAGAAAGGCCGCATGCCTGCATCCGGGCGATCGGCATGGGCCTGCTGCTGCCCGGAAGCTGAGCGCCGCCTACTCGTAGAACATGTCCTGGAACATGCCCTCGGCCCAGGCGATGCTGGCCAGGCCGCCGGTCACGTCCCACCGCTCCACCGAGTGGATGCGGTCGAACGCGAAGTCCCCGCTCGTCTTGTCGTAACGGTAGTAGGTGATGTGGCTCATGGCGCGCAGCGGGTCGATCTCCACGGCGGAGAAGCACATGGTCTGCGGGCTGCGCCACTCCACCTCGCGCCCCAGGGCATGACCGGCGATCACCTCGGCCACGTACTGCGCCTCGGAGTTGGCGGTATGCCCGCCCTTGGAGAAGGGCTGGGAACGGGCATCGCCGGTGACATAGACTCGCTCGTCGCCCACCAGGTGATAACGGAAGGGATCGGTGCGGGCGGTTTTCTGGGTACTGGCGGGATCGACGATGCCGCCCTCCTCCAGCAGGCGCGAGGCGCGGATGGGCGGATAGATGATGGCATCGTCGAAGGCGTATTCGTCGAACTCGGTCTCCACCACCCGTTTCTCCAGATCCACGCCGGAGATCAGCGAACTGGGCAGGTACTCGATGACGTCGCGGTAGACCTCGCCGAAGGCGCGCTCGAAGGCGTCCTTCATGATGGTGATCTCGTTGTTCATGTCCAGCAACAACACCTTGCCGCGCACCCGGTTGCGGCGGAACAGCGCCGCCATGACGCAGGCGCGCTCATAGGGTGCGGCACTGCAGCGGTAGTCGCCGCTGGGCACCGTGAGCAGGAAGGTCCCGCGCCGGAATTCATGGATCTTGCGCTTGATGGTGAGCAGCTCCGAGCTGCTGAAGAAGCCGCCGGGGTAGCGGTGATAGAGCAGCTCCTGCACCACCGGGTCCTCCACGCCGATGCGCGGATAGTCGTATTCGATGCCCGGCGCCAGCACCAGGTAGTCGTAGCCGATGATGCCGGCGTCGGTATAGACCTTGCGCGCCTCGCGGTCGAAGCCCAGCACCGCGGCCTGCAGAAAACGGTAACCGTGGCGGTTGGCCGCCTCGAAGAAGCTGTGGCTCAGGAACTCCATGTTCACCTGGTCCGCCAGCCAGGCGTTGCTCAACGGAAAGGACAGAAAGGCCGACTGGCGATCCACCAGCACCACGTCGAAGGCGGGATTCTGCAGCATCAGATACTTGGCCAGGCTCAGGCCCGACCAGCCGCCGCCCACGATCACCACCCGCGGGCCCTTGGGCTCGGGCAGATCGGCCTTGCGCAACAGCTTGGCGAGCGCCGGCGGGGTGTCGGCGCTCACTTCCGCCGCCTGGTGGCTGGCCAGGCCGGCACCGGGCAGGGCGGCGAGCCCGGCCGCCGCCTGGAGGAATCGCCGTCGCGTGGTGCGGGGCCGGTCGCTCATTTCGCCGTCTCCTTGAAGTCCGGATTGCGCCAGCTCACCGTGGGCGCCAGGTCCTTTTCCGGCACCGGGACGCGCGAGACATAGTTGAGCGCCAGGGCGATCGCCTCGTCGTCCAGGCTGGTGATCACCGCGGACATTCCCGGATCCACCCGGCGCAGACCGCGCTTGGCGTTGATCGCCTGGCGCCGCATGTAGGCATAATGCTGCCCCTGCAGGCGCGGGATGCGCCGCGCATCGTCCCCCTCGCCCGCCTTGCCGTGGCAGGCGGCGCAGTGCGATTCGTAGAGTTTCTTTCCGCGGGCGTATTCCGGCGTGGCCTCGGGCCAGGGCCCCTTGCCGTGCGCCGGATCCATGGGCAGCTTCGAGATGTAGGCCACCACGTCCACCAGGTTCTGGTAGCCGCCCACGGTGCGCGCCTGCACGAAGGGCCGCATCAGGGGGCTGCGCCGGCGGCCGTTGCGGATGTCCAGCAACTGCTTGAGCAGCACGTTCAGGTGCTGCCCCGCGAGCTGCGGATAGGTGCCGTCCTTGGTGCCCCAGGCCTCGGGCAGATGGCAGCGGGCGCAGGTGTCGAATACCAGGCGGCCGTTGACCGGATCGGGCTTGAAACGCAGTTCGATGCGCACCTCCTCGGCCGCCGGCAGCGGCGCGGCCAGCAGGCCGGCGAACAGCAGAATCACGAGGCGTTTCAAGCGGCTCTCCTCAGTGGTGGCGGACGATGGCGGCCCATTGTAGCCAAGCCGGCGTGGCGGCGGCTTGTCCAAAGTCAAGACGCGGGACGGAGACCGGCATTCCCCGGCACGGTATCGGAACGGGACCGCTCAATCCAGCAGCCGGCGCACCGGCGCGAAGCTGCGGCGGTGGATGGGGCTGACCCCCAGCCTCTGCAGCGCCTCCAGGTGGGCGCGGGTCGGATAGCCCTTGTGCTGCGCCAGACCGTAGCCCGGATAACGGGCGTCCAGCGCCACCATCTCCCGGTCGCGGCTCACCTTGGCCAGTATCGAGGCGGCGGCGATCGCCGGCACCCTGCCGTCGCCGCCGACGATCGCCTCGGCGCTGCAGGGCAGCCCTTCGGGGATGCGGTTGCCGTCCACCAGCACATGGTCCGGCGCGCAGGAGAGGCCTTCCACCGCGCGCCGCATCGCCAGCAGGCTGGCCTGCAGGATGTTGATGGCGTCGATCTCGGCCACCTCGGCGCGCCCCAGGGACCAGGCCAGGGCGCGTTCGCGGATCAGCTCCGCGAGGGTTTCGCGGCGCGCCTCGCTCAGCTTCTTGGAGTCCGCCAGGCCGTCGATGGGACGCGCCGGGTCCAGGATCACCGCGCAGGCGACCACCGGCCCGGCGAGGGGCCCCCGCCCCACCTCGTCCACGCCGCAGACGCGGTCAGAGTTCACGCAGCACCCGGAAGCCCAGGTTGACGTCCAGCTCGTCGCGCAGCCGCGGGCGGCGCGCGGCACTGCGCGCGAACACCGCGGCGTCGAACCAGGAGCCGCCGCGCACCACGATCCAGCGGTTGCGGCGCCCCACCGGCGCGGGATGGCGGCGCGGCAGATTGGCCAGGGAGTTGCGCCAGTTGGACTCGGTCATCTCCCAGACGTTGCCGTGCATGTCGTACAGGCCCCAGGCATTGGGCCGGTAGCCGCCCACCGGCAAGGTGTGCGCCACGGGAGCGCATTTCGGCAGATACCAGCGCCGGTTGTCGCGCGCCTCCTCGTAGGGGAAGCTGGCCTTGAAGTGGACATCGCGGCAGGTCACCGAGTCGCCGAAGGCGAAGGGCGTGGTGGTGCCGGCGCGGCAGGCGTATTCCCATTCCGCCTCGGACGGCAGGCGATAGCGCCGGCCGGTCCGCTCGCTGAGCCAGGCGCAGAAGGCCTCGGCCTCGCCGTGGCGGATGTTGATCACCGGGTGCCGCCCCTCGGTGGTGATCAGATCGGGCCTCCAGCGCCAGCCGGTCTCGCGCTCGAAGCGGGCGAACTCCTCGGCGGTGACCGGATAGACGCCCAGGGCGAAGGGCTCGGCGATCTGCTGATAGTGCACCGGCCCCTCGTCGCGGCGGTGACCGAACTCCTCGGGATGGGAGCCCATCTCGAACACCCCGGCCGGAATCAGCGTCAGCTCCGGCCCCTCGCCGCCCCCGCGCAGCGGGTCGCGGAAGCGCACCGGGAGCCCCACCTCCGCCGCCGCGTCCGCCTGCAGACGCACCCGTTCCGCCTCGTCCAGGTCGGGGACGAAGGACAGTTGCGCGGCGCTGCGGGGCTGGAGAGAGGACATCGGAAACACCCAGGCTGATTTGCGGAGGCGCGATTTTCGCCGATTCGCCCGCGGCGCGGAAGCCCCCGGGTTCATTCCCAGGCCGGAAAGCGCCCCTCCGCCGCCAGCGCCCGCATCGCCGTCTCCAGGCGCTGCATGAAGGGCTCGCGTCCCGGCTCGCCGGTGTTGATGTCCTCGCCCACGAAGACATCGCAGAAGAAGGGCACCAGCAGCGCCTCGCCGCGCGGC
>CAZVIG010000091.1:0-7704 GCA_964627395.1 uncultured Sedimenticola sp. | reverse complement strand
AGCCGCGGCCGCACATAGCGCCCGCGCGCGATCAGCTCCGGCACCACCCGGTTGACGGTGTCCACCGGCACCGCGAAGCCGATACCCGCATAGGCGCCGGAGGGGCTGTAGATGGCGGTGTTGATGCCGATCAGGCGGCCGGCCGAGTCGAGCAGGGGGCCGCCCGAGTTGCCGGGGTTGATCGCGGCATCGGTCTGGATCAGGTGGCGGATCAGATTGCCGTTCTCCTCCCGCAGGGAGCGGTCCAGGGCCGAGATCAGGCCGCCGGTGAGGGTGTAGTCCAGGCCGAAGGGGTTGCCGATGGCGAAGGCCTTCTGCCCCACCTTGAGATCGTGGCTGGTGCCGATGGGCACCGGCGGCGGACGGTCGATGCGCACGTCGATACGCAGCACCGCCAGATCGTGCTCGGGACTGGCGCCCACCAGCACCGCGCGGTAGCTGCGGCCGTCGTTGAGGCTCACCAGCGCCTCCGAGGCGCCCTCGACCACATGGTTGTTGGTCACTACATGCCCCAGGTCGTCCCAGATGAAGCCCGAGCCGGTGCCTTTGGGCACGCTGAAGACGTTGCGCGTCCAGACGTCCATCACCCGCTGCCGGGTGGTGATATAGACCACCGAGGGGCTGGCGCGTTCGAAGATCTCGATGGTGGCCTTCTCGTCCGCGGCCAGGTCGCCACGCGCCGTGACCGGTCGCGGCTGTGCGGTCAGCCCCACCAGGTAATGCTCGATCAGCGGCAGGAACTGCCACAGCACGAACAGCAGCACCAGGGTCCAGAGGATCAGGCGCAGGCGGGCGAGATAGGGATCGGGCTGGGGTTGTGGCTGCATGACGGCATCCGGAACAGTGACAACGGCGCGTCATCCTAACCCGAAACGCCTCTCCCTGAGACGCGGCGCCTGTCATCCCGACCGGAGCCGCAGGCGGAGCGGAGGGGTCTCGGTGCCCGAACGGCCCTTGGGATTTCTCCGCTCCGGCGGCGGCTGCGCCGCTGCCTCCGATCGAAACGACAGTGAAAGCGGGCTGCCCCGCCGCCTCCGCCGAAACGACGGCCTTCCGCCTCAGTCCGCGACCTTGTCGTGCCCCGCGCACTCGCCGGCGATGCGCTGCACGTCCTCGCCGCTGAGGTTCTCCTTCTCCTCCAGTTCCGCGGCCAGGCGCTCCAGCACCGGCCGGCATCGTTCCAGGATCTCGCGGGCGCGCTGCTGTCCCTCCTCCACCAGCGCCTTGACCGCGGCGTCGATGGCCTGGGCGGTGGCCTCGCTGTAGTTGCGCTCCTCCACCGTCTGGGCGCTGCTCAGGTACTGGAGCTGCTGCACCCGGCCCCAGACCACCGGCCCCAGCTCCTCGGTCATCCCCAGGCGGGTGACCATGTTGCGTGCGATGTCGGTGGCCTTCTCCAGGTCGTTGGAGGCGCCCGAGGAGATGCTGCCCAGCACCAGCGCCTCGGCCGCGCGCCCGCCCAGCAGGATGGCGATCTGGTCCTTCATCTCCTCCACCGTGGAGAGCAGTTTCTCCTCCACCGGCAACTGCAGGGTGAAGCCCAGGGCGCCGATGGCGCGTGGGATGATGGTCACCCGGTGCACCGGCTCGCCGGTGGGCACCGCCACCGCCACCAGGGTGTGGCCCGACTCGTGCACCGCCACCCGGTGCTTCTCCTCGGCGCTGAGCGCCCGCGAGCGCGCCTCCGGCCCCGCGATCACCCGGTCGATGGCGGCCTCGAAGTCCTTCATCTCCACCTGGCTGCGGTTGGCGCGCAGGGCGAAGATGGCCGCCTCGTTGCAGATGTTCTCCAGGTCGGCGCCGACGAAGCCGGGGGTGCGGGCCGCCACCACGTGCAGATCCACGTCCGGTGCCAGCTTCATGCGCCGCGCATACAGCTTGAGGATCGCCTCGCGGGTGTTGAGGTCGGGCCGGTCCACCGGAATGCGCCGGTCGAAGCGCCCGGAGCGCAGCAGCGCCTGGTCGAGGATCTCCGGCCGGTTGGTCGCAGCCATCACCACCACCCCGGTTGAGCTGTCGAAACCGTCCATCTCGGTGAGGAGCTGGTTGAGGGTCTGTTCGCGCTCGTCGTGCCCGCCCATCGCCGGCCCGGCGCTGCGCGAGCGGCCGATGGCGTCGATCTCGTCGATGAAGATGATGCAGGGCGCCGCCTTGCGCGCCTCCTCGAACAGCTCGCGCACCCGCGCCGCGCCCACGCCCACGAACATCTCGATGAACTCCGAGCCGCTGATGTTGAAGAAGGGCACCCCCGCCTCGCCGGCCACCGCGCGCGCGAACAGGGTCTTGCCGGTGCCCGGCGGGCCGACCAGCAGCACCCCCTTGGGGGCGCGCCCGCCCAGCTCGGCGATGCGCTTCGGGTCCTTCAGGAAATCGACCGTCTCGCGCAGTTCCTGCTTGACGTCGTCATAGCCCGCCACGTCATCGAAGGTGACCTTGGGCCCCTCCTCGGGATGCACGTGCACCCGGTTGCCGATGTTCAGGAAGCCCTTGTTCATGGGCCCCATGCTCTTGGCGATCCAGCCCCAGATCAGGAACAGGATGCCGAACGGCAACACCCAGTTGAAGAAGAAGTTGCTCAGCCAGTTGCTGCCGATGCGGACCGTGTATTTGACCCCGTTCTTGGCCAGCTTTTCCGCCAGATCCTCGTTCCAGATCAGCGGCACCGTGATGAAGCGCTTGGGCTGACCGGTCTGGGGGTCGTTCTCGGTGAGGGTGCCCATGATGGCCTTGTCGGTCACCACCGCCTCGGCCACCTTCTTCTGCTCCACGTACTGCAGGAACTGGCTGTAGGGGATCTCCAGCCGTTTCGCCTCCTGCGAGCTCTGCCAGAACTGGAAGGAGAGCAGGATGAACAGCAGATAGAGGATCAGATTGAACTGGGGCGTCTGCCAGAAGGGCGTCTTGCTGGACTTGTTGATCTCGATGCGCGGCTTGTCGTCGCCGCTGTGGAACTCGCTCTTGGCCATGGGGTCGTCCTGATTCTTGTCGCCGAGGGGAAATGGGGGTGTACGCGCCCGGATCAAGAGTAGAGCAAAAGCGGCGCCACGGCACGCGCGAGTTGGGGATACGGCCTTGCGGAGGCGACCGGGCAGCACCGCCCGATCACGCCCAAGGGCCGGGGCGAGGATCAGCGCCTGCGCGCGGCCACGCCCAGCAGCCCGATCAGGCCGCTGCCGAACAGCCAGACCGCCGCGGGCAGCGGGACCGCCACATCCCCGTCACGAACCGCCCATGCGAAATAGTTGCCGAGATCCTGGCTGAATGCGCCCTGGAAGCCGTTGAAGAAGATGAAATTCCAGGCGAAGGAAGGGGTGGGCGCATAGGGGGTGCCGGACCAGTAGATGTCCGCCTGCAGATTGTCGAAGCGGGCCAGCGCCGCCGGGTCGCCGGTCGCCAGGACGCTGGTGTTTTCGGTGGCGCCGAATTCGGTATAGAACAGGTGCCCCAGCTCGCTGCCGGTGCAACCGAGCCCGAAGCCCTGCGGAGGCACATCGCCCGTCTGATCGCTGCAGCTCGGATCCGGCTGCGGCGTGAGCGGCAGACGCCAGTCGTCGAAGCCCAGGTAATGGGCGTCGTTCAGATTCCCGATCCAGGCCTTGGCCGTGGCCCAGTTCATTCGGCCATCGGCGGCGATGCCCGGCGTCCCGAAGGCGTTGCCGGCCGCCAGATTGGCGTCCGCGATCCAGGTGACGTCCAGATCGGTGTCATACACGGCCTGGCCGCCGAGTCGCGGCACCAGTGCGGCGTCGGCGGCGCCGGCCAGGATGAACGCACAGGCGCCGAGGACGCCCCAGTGACCTGATCTCATGATTGATGCTCCTCCTGTTTCTCCGATGCGGATCCGGTCGGTTCGAAATCGGGCGACCACGGCAGTCAGGGACACCCCGCCGTGAAATCCGCGATCCATGCCGTGAAGTCGTCCGGGGTGATCCGACCGTCGCCGTTCTGGTCCGCCTTGAGATCCTTGGCGATGTAGGCGGCGACCCATAAGGAATAGTCCATGGCGTCGAGGACCCCGTTCCCGTCGATGTCCGCCGGGCAGCGGGCAGCGCCGCCCGCGACGATGATGTCGGCGAGCCGCCGGCGGGCGGCCTCCCAGACGTCGGGGTCGGTGGACCAGCTGATGTCCGTCAGGGTGTAGCTCGGGTCGTCCGGATTCGTCACGCCGTATTCCCAAAATACCTTGGGGACCATCTCCTGCACCACGGCCTGGGTGGCGTCATGATCGACCGCATCCGCCAGCGCCAGATAATCGACATCCTGGATGCCCCGCCGCCAGAGCTTGAGGCGGAGACTGGCGATCGGCCCGTTCAGGTCGTAGGACGACGCAGGGAACACCGTATCGGTACCTGGGTAGAAGAGCACGCCATCGCCGTTGGCGTAGTTCCAGCCGGTGCGGCCGTAGACCGGGTCGAAGTGATCGTCGATGCCGAAGGTGAAGGCGGAATTGAACACGTCGGTCTCCCCGGTGCCCCCCTGAAAGTTGTTGTAGTACGCCGTCTCCCACAGGAACCAGCGGCCGATGTGCTTCTTGAACATCCCCCAGGCGCTGGCGCGCAAGGCGACGCCGTCGTCCTCGATGGCGAAGGTCCCCGAATAGGGGCGGCTGCCGTTGTACCAGCAGAGCCGCTTTTCGGGATCGGCGAGGATCGTATCGGCCGCGGCCTGCACCTCCGCGGCCGGCGCGGCATAAGATGTGGCGCAGGGAATGTCGAGCGAGGGCGTCTGGGAGACGCCGGTGACATAGTCCAGGGTGGCGAAACTCCGCATGGCGCGCCCCGGTCCCGGATTGGCGTCGATCCACCCGGCCCAGCGCTCGATCTTGGCCAGCGACGCCGGATCCGTGGCCTCGTCGACGATATACAGGAAATAATCGACATCCGGGGCATTGGACGCGAACCAGTCGGCCCAGCCGTCGGTGCGCGACCAGATCTCCGATTCGGTGAGCCCGGGATCGTCGATCCACCAGCGGCCATAGAGCGCCACCGCATAGACGGCGTTGCCCACCCCAACGCCCGGTCCGTCGTAGCCGTGCGCCGGCGTGAACAGCGAACCGTCGAATCGCGGCGGATATTCGCTGCTCGGACGGGTGGGGCCGGTGTCCTGTTCCGGGACGCTGTCGCTGTCGATGAGAGAGATCCGGTGGCGGTGCGCCATCTGGAAATGCCGGTCCCGGATCTGGTGCATCTGCTCGACCACGGCGGGGTCGTAGGGATATCGAATCCCCACATAGCGGTTGTTCACATCCTCATAGCCGAGCACCGCCATGGTCTTGAGCGTCGGCTCGTCGGGCAGCGTGAAGGGCAGCACCTGCAGCGAGACCGGGATCGCGATGTCGGGGTTGCCGGAAGAGGTGATCAGGACGCTGCCCGAATAGATGCCCGCCGGCGTATCCTTCGGGATGTATACATCCACCCAGATGCTCTGATTGGTGTCCGCGGCGATGGAGAAGGGGGACTCCAGCTCCAGGGGCACGGCGATGTCCGGATAGTATTTGTCGTGGTCCGGCCGGTCGATCCAGCCGGTGTCGGGATCGGCCACCCCCTCGCCCGACCAGGGGCGACGCAGCCGCTCCGGGATGTGGCGCTCGTCATAGGACTCGTAGACCAGCCGGCCGATACCCCTGATCTGGAGGTAGCGCACATAGAAGAGTTCGATCGGCCGGCCGACGGTATCGAAGAGATCGTCATCGGGCGTCGCCGTTCGGGAATGGATGGTCGCCCCGCCGGGACCGACCAGGGTATCGAACGAGACCCTGACCCCGGAGGTCGCCGAGCCCGGCGACTCGAGCACCAGGTTGAAGGCCACCGTCTCGTTCCGCGCACCGAAGAGCGACACCCTGGCCCCGTCCCAGACGCCGTTGCGCACCGCCTCGGGGGCGTGCGTGGCGCGCAGATCGCTCCGCACCACCTTGTCCTGACCGTTGTTGGCCCAGACCACCGGCTGTGCCGCGTGGACGACCGCGCCCTGCCATAAAGCCAGCGCGAACAGCAACGAACCCAGCATGCGTTTCATACCGCCCTCCCTGGGGAGACCCGAAAATCCGGGTCGTCCTCCCGTAGCGAGCCCCAAGGGAGCCATCGCCGGCAATCGGTTGCGAAGTCCGATCCGCCGCACAGCACCATGGCCACCCGAAGGGCGATCTCCCTGAGAGCAAAGCACAACAGCAAAGGTTGGACCTGACACCGGTCACAGATCGGGCTGATGGCGGCTGACACCGGTGTCTGCAAATCCAGACAGATGCCGACCAACCCGGAGCCGCGCCCCGGGTTGGCCGGCTCAGCCTGCCTCCCGCCAGGCCTCCGGTTCCGGCTCCGGGGTGCGCAGGGTCACCAACTCCTCGGCGCTCACCGGGTGGATGGGCAGGGTGTTGTCCAGGTCCGCCTTGGTGGCGCCCATCCTGAGCGCCACCGCGAAGCCCTGGAGCATCTCGTCCACCCCCTCGCCGATCAGGTGGATTCCCACCACCCGCTCCTCCTCGCCCGCGCACACAAGCTTCATCGCCGTCTCCATGGGGTGCTTCGACAGCGCATGGCGCATCGGGGTGAAGCGGGTCTGGTACACCGTCACCCGTTCGTGGCGGGCGCGCGCCTCGGGCTCGCTCAGCCCCACGCTGCCCACCGGTGGATGGGCGAACACCACGCTGGGGACCTGCTCGTAGTCCACCCGCGCCTCGGGCCTGCCGCCGAACAGGCGGTCGGCGAGACGGCGGCCGGCGGCGATCGCCACCGGGGTGAGCGGCACCCGGCCGGTGACATCGCCGATGGCGTAGATGCCAGGCACTTTGGTGTTCTGCCGGTCGTCCACCGGAATGGTGCCGTCCGCGGCGGTGGCGAGGCCGGCGGCCTCCAGGCCCAACCCCTCGGTGTTGGGACGGCGGCCCACCGCCCAGATCACGGTGTCGAAGCCCTCCAGGGTCGCGCCGTCGCGACCGCGCAGGCGGATCTCGCCGTCCGCCTGGCGCTCCAGGGCGCTCACCGCCCAGCCCATGTGCAGCTCGATGCCCTGGCGCCGCATCTGCTCCATCAGCACCTCGCCGAGCAGGGGATCGAAGGCGGCCAGCACCCGCTCCTCCAGCGCCACCAGGGTCACCTCGGAGCCCAGGGCGCGCAGCACCCCGGCGAGTTCCACGCCGATGTAGCCGCCGCCTACGATGGCCACCCGCCGCGGCTGCTCCCGCAGCGCGAAGAAGCCGTCGGAGGTAATGCCCAGCTCCGCGCCCGGTACCGGCGGCACCAGCGGGCGGCCGCCGGTGGCGATCACGATGTGGTCGGCGCTGTAGCGACGGCCCTCGACCTCCAGGGTGCGGTCATCCAGGAAGCGTGCCCGCCCCTGGATGCGCTCGATGCCGCTCTCGGCCACATAGCCGTCCCAGTAGGCGTTGATGCCGGCGATGTAGTCCTCGCGCGCCGCCACCAGGCGACCCCAGTCGGTGGTGCCGCGTCGCGCCGGGATGCCGAAGCCTGGGGCATCGTCCACCGCATGCGCCAGATGGGCGGCGTACCACATCACCTTCTTGGGCACGCAGCCGGCATTGACGCAGGTGCCCCCCATGCGGTCCGCCTCGACGATGGCCACCCGGCGGCCGTATTTCGCGGCCTGCTCGGCGACCGCGAGGCCGCCGCTGCCGCCGCCGATGGCGATGAGATCGTAGTGCTTGGTCATGGTGTCTTTATCCTTAATGTAGCGTTTCCCCATCCCGCC
>CAZVIG010000090.1:0-7743 GCA_964627395.1 uncultured Sedimenticola sp. | reverse complement strand
TGGGCGGTGCCGTAGACCTCGCTGGTGGAGGTGTGCACCACCTTGGCAGTGCCCAGATCACGCGCCGCCTGCAACACGTTGAGGGTGCCGCGGATGTTGGTGTCCACATAGGCGTCCGGCGAGTGATAGGAGAAGGGAATCCCGATCAGCGCGGCCAGGTGCAGCACCGCGTCGCAGCCCTGCAGGGCGGTGCGCACGCCGTTGGGGTCGCGCACGTCGCCGGCGAAGATCTCCAGCTCGCGCTGGATCTCGGGCGGGCTGTCGTCCAGCCAGCCGCGATGCCCGAAGCTGTTGTAGAAGACGAAGGCGCACACCTCGTAACCTCGGCGCACCAGCGCCTCGGTGAGGTGCGAGCCGATGAAACCGTCGGCGCCGGTGACCAGTACCTTCATGGCGCCTCCGCCCCCACCGGCAGGGAAGCGCGCAGGGTGAGCGCGGCGGGATCGTCCGGCGACTGCTGGAGCACATGGTCGTAGGCCCAGCGGGCGGAGTCGAAGGCGCCGGCGTCCTGGAACAGCTTGCCCAGCTTGAGCAGGGTGGCCAGGTCCCCGGGCGCGCGCTTGAGGTACTCGGTATAGACGTCGGCAGCCTCCTGGATACGGCCCTGAAGGCGCAGCAACTCCGCATATTGGGGCTGATAGGCGGGCGACAGACCGGCCAGGACTTCGAGCACCATCAGGGCGGTGGCGCCGTCGCCCGCCTGCAGCAGCAGGCTGCTCATGCGGCGCAGGGCGTCCTCCAGGCGCGGGTTGTAGTCCGCATCCGAGTCGTTCTCCAGGGCGGCGCCGGCGAGATCGACCACCTCCTGGTAATGGGCGAGGGCCTGGTCGTTCATGCCCTGCAATTCTGCCTGATAAGCTGCGCCCAGGGAACGCAGTTCCCGTGCCAGGGGGCGGTCGATGGCGGCCAGTGCCTCCACCAGGTCGGCAAGCTCCTCCTCGTCGCCCCGTTCGAAGGCCTGCTGCAGACGGGCGCGTGCCTGGGCGAGGTCGTGGCGTTGGCGTATCAGGCGGGCCTGCTGGGTGTCCTGTTCGGCGATGGCCTCGTCGAAGGCGGCCTCCAGCGCCTGCAGGCGCTGCTCCAGTTCGGGGTCGAGGCGTTCGAACAGCTCGGGCCGCTGCAGCCTCAGGCGGCGGACACGCCCTGGCGTGCCGTCGCGTTCCCACCCGTCGGCCAGTGCGGCCAGATCCGGTTCCGGTGCCAGTTCGGCGAGCCGCGCCTGGATGCGTTCCCGGCTGCGGTCGATCAGTGCGATCACCGCACGGCAGGATTCGGCGTAGACACGGTAATAGGCATCGCCCCAGGCCTCCAGATCTTCGGCCGAGGCGTCCTGCGGTAGACGTCCCAGACGCAGGAAGGCGGCCAGACCGAACTGCCGGGCGAGTCGGGTGATGTCGCCGAGCGGTCCGTCCAGGCGCCGCTCGATCCGGTCCATGCGCTTCTTGAAGCGCAGGTCGTGGCCGCCCGGATCGGCATGCAGGCGGCGGTTGGCCTCGCGTGCCTGTTTGCAGAGTTTTTCCGCTTCGCGCAGCCTGCAGCGGGTGGCGGCCAGCTCTTTCAGCGCCGTATTCAGTGCGCGCTTCGCCTGCGCTGCGTCGAGTGCGAGGAGGGTGTCGGCCAGCGCCCCGGCGGCGGCCGCCTCGCCGGCTGGCGGGGCGATCTCGGTCAGCGGCTGGTGAATGACCGATTCCATACGGGCCGCCCCGGGCGCCGGGTTGATCACCTGGCAGCCGCGTGCTGCGGCCTGGGCCGCCTGCCGCGACAGGGTCTCTGCGGCCTGGGCGAAGGCGGGTGTGGTATCGGCCAGCCAGCCGCCATTGGTGGGCACGCGGGTGCTGCAGGGCGCGAGATTGACCCCGATCTGGCGCTCGATGCTGCCGCTGGCATGGGTGTGGCCCTGACGGTCGTGGCAGAGGTCCACCCCGCCCAGCATGATGCGCTGAAAGCCCATCTCGATGGCGACCGCCAGCGCCAGGTTGGTCACCGTGGGGCCGGCCATGGGGAGGTTTTCCGGTTCGGCCTCGCTGGGCCAGGGGAAGCGGTCGCCGCAGTAGAGCACGGGGCCGGGCCACTGGCCCTGCAGTGCCGGGTAGACATGGTTGCCGCAGACCAGCGTGGTCCGAGAGGGAAAGCGCAGCGCCTCCTTGGCGACATCGAAGCTCACTGCATGCGGATCGATGGCGAAGACGATGTCGGGTACCAAGTCTTCGGCCTGCAGGCGGGCGGCGATACGCGAGACCGCCAGCACGGTCAGCCGTTCGCGATGGGCCTTCACCCAGGGCAGGATCGCATCCAGCGAGGGGCCGCCGCCCAGCAGCACTGCGTCCCGGCCTGTGAAACGGCCGGCGAGGCAACGGGCGGGTAGCCGGTTGTCGCCCAGGTTCTCCAACTGGCGCTGCAGAAACACATGGTTGCCGAGCTGGATGGAGACCTCGCGTTTCACCTCCTCGATGGTGTCTCGCAGACGATGTTCGATCTCCCGGTACTCGGACAGGAAGCCGTCGCGCGCGCCGATCGAGGGGACCAGCTCCAGCCGGCCCAGATAGGCATGGTCGTCGAGGTGCGCCAGGCGAGCCAGGTCGTCCCAGTCCGCCAGGCTGCCGAGCAGGAACCGGTCGTCGTTGGCGAACAGCCCATCGGCGATGCCCTCGATGGTGGGAACCAGTGGTTTCGCCTCGATGAAAAGATAGCGCGACCCTTCCCCCATCGGCTGCTCCGCGATCCAGCGGGGCAGCAGTCCGGAGTCGGTGCCCACGATCACGAACAGCGTATCGGGCCGGCGGAACAGCTCGCCGAACTGGCGGCGGAACACCGCTGTCGAGCCTACCTTGTCGAAGGCGGCGCGATTCACCGCCGGCAGCACGGCGTCTCCGAAGCGGTTGGTCACGAAGTGACCGATGGTGCCGGTGGTGTCCAGGGTCCTCTCCTCGGAGCGTGTTTTCGCTCAGGTATCGCGCCCCGGCCCTGCCCGTGGGCTGGGGCGCCTTCCGGTTATTGCAGCAGGCTGAGGACGTTCTGCGGCAGCTTGTTGGCCTGCGCCAGCATGGCCGTACCAGCCTGCTGCAGGATCTGGGTACGGGTCAGGTTGGCCGTCTCGCGGGCGAAGTCGGCATCCAGGATACGCGAGCGGGCGGCGCTCTGGTTCTCGACGATGTTGGCGTTGTTGCGGATGGTCGACTCCAGACGGTTCTGGGCGGCGCCGAAGTCGGCGCGGATCTCCGACAGCTTGTTCAGGGCGATGTCGATGGCGCCGACCATGTAGGAGGCGCTCGCCTTGGTGGATATGGCCCCGGCGATGGCGCTGACCACGCCCGAGGCGGCGGCCACGTCGGCGGTGGTCACAGTGACCTGGTTGTTGGCATCCGCCTCGAATCCGATCTGGAAGGTGAGGGTGGCGACTGCCCCGATCACCGACACGCCGTTGAACTCGGTGGAGTTGGTGTTGCGGTCGATCTCGTTGGCCAGCGCCTGATATTCGTCGTCCAGCGAGGCCTTGTCCGCCGCGCTGACAGTGTCGTTGATCGCCTGCACCGCCAACTCGCGCATGCGTTGCAGGGCGTTGGCGATCTCGGCCATGGCGCCCTCAGCAGTCTGCAGCATGGAGATGCCGTCGTTGGCGTTGCGGTTGGCCTGCTCCAGGCCGCGGATCTGGGCGGTGAAACGTTCCGAGATGGCCAGGCCGGCGGCATCGTCCTTGGCGCGGTTGATGCGCAGGCCGGAGGAGAGCCGCTCCAGCGAGGTCTGCATGCTGCCCTGGGACATATTGAGTGCCCGCTGGGTGTTCAGCGACATGATGTTGGTATTGATGACTTGTGGCATGGTGGTTTCCTCTCGCTGCCTTGTCTAGGGGGACGAGGATTGCCGCTGCGGCGGCAACCGCTCGCCGTCGCGACGTGTTACTGGGCGTCGATCACCAGGGTGCCGCGCGCGCCGACCAGGGCCTTCTGGATCGCCAGGCGCTTGTCCAGGTTGACGATGATGGGGCCCTGGAAGTTGATCCGCAGGTTGGGGTCGCCGTCGGTGTCGGCGACGGTTACCAGCACCGCGATCTCGTCCGAAGGTTCGAGCTGCAGACACCGTTCTTCCGCATCGTCAAGGGCGATCCGGTAGTCCACCTGGAACCAGTGGGGGCTGGTCACCGGCAGGCGCACCATGGGGTCGTCCACCGACTGCAGGTAGAACACGCTTTGGTTGTCGTCGTCATGGAACAGCGCGAAGCGGTCCAGGCCTTCGAACCCCGGCAGGCCTTCGGGGAAGGTGATCAGGTTTTCCTGGGGGACGGGCAGAGTACCGAAACGTGTACGGACTTCTACCCGGGCAGTGTCTTGGGCATTGTGGGCGTGCATGGCCATCTTGGATTTCTCCCTTGGTCTATCCGGGTTGCGGGTCCACAGCTCGCGCTGTGCCTTGTCACTCGGGGTGAAGCAGGATGCATGCCAACCTTGGGTGGGTGTGGTGGCGGGGGATGTATTAAAGGAAGCGGGCCGCCAGCCGACCCTCTGCCGGCAGGATGGCGGCAGACCTTGCCGCCCGGCCGGCAAGCGATTGCCATCCTGTGACTTTAAGTATTAAAGGTTCCTGATACGGGGCCGTCACAACGCGTGAAAGCGGTAAATGCAGGGATGGGCCCGGCATATCCGCTCATGACAAGGCGACGACGAGGCGACCCCCGGCGTCGCGAGGAGCAATCAAAATGGCACAGGTAATCAACACCAACGTCTTTTCCCTCAACGCACAACGCGCCCTGAACCGTTCCCAGATGAGCATGCAGACCTCGCTGCAGCGGCTCTCCTCCGGCCTGCGCATCAACAGCGCCAAGGACGATGCCGCCGGCCTGGCGATCTCGGAGCGCTTCACCGCCCAGATCCGCGGCCTGGAACAGGCCAACCGCAACGCCAACGACGGCATCTCCATGCTGCAGACTGCAGAGGGCGCGATGAGCGAGATCGCCAACTCCCTGCAGCGGATGCGCGAGCTGGCGGTGCAGGCGATCAACGACACCGTCAGCGCCTCCGACAAGGCCTCGCTGGACGACGAGTACCAGGCGCTGGCCACCGAGATCACCCGCAATGTCAACTCCACCGAGTTCAACGGTACCAAGGTGATCGGTGCGGCTGCGACCCTCACCTTCCAGGTGGGCTTCAAGGCGGATGCCAACAACCAGGTCACGGTGACCACGGTGGACGTGGATGCCGCCTCGGGCGTGGCCAGCGCCATCGGCGGGGCCATCTCCACCAAGGCGAGCGCCTCCTACATGGTCAAGGCGCTGGATGTGGCCATCAACAAGATCTCCGAGATCCGCGCGGACTTCGGTGCCGCCCAGAACCGCCTCGAGTCGGTGGTGCGCAACAACGCCAACATCGTCGAGAACCAGAGCGCTGCCCGTTCGCGCATCCAGGATGCCGACTTCGCCCGCGAGACCGCCAACCTGACCCGCACCCAGATCCTGCAGCAGGCCGGTGCAGCGATGCTGGCGCAGGCCAACGCCGTCCCGCAGAACGTGCTGTCCCTCCTCCGCTAAGCGGGGACGCGGTGAAGGGTTCGCCCCGGCAGGCCGGGGCCGAACCTCGCTGGGGGCCGGGGCGACCCGGCCTCCAGGACACTAAGAGGTGAGCATCATGGCAAACGACATCAGCACCCGGATGGCCAGCGGCCCGCCACCCGCCGAGGGCGTGCGTTCCCCGCGCGAGGTGCAGCAGGCGCTCAGGGACGAGAATGGGCCGAAGGCCGCGCAAGCCATGTCGGAAGAGCGGCCGGAGAAGCCGCTGGAGGAAGTGGTCTCCGGGCTCAACGACCTGGTACAGAACCTGCATAGGAATCTCCAGTTCTCCATCGAGGAGGAAACCGGCGAAACCATCATCAAAGTGGTCGACAGCGAGACCAACGAGGTGGTGCGTCAGATTCCTTCCGAGGAGATCGTCCGTTTGCGTCGCCGCATGAAAGAGGCGGCCGGCGTATTGTTCCAGGGCGCCGTCTGATCCGCCGGACGGCGCCTTTCGAGGGAGGTCGAAATGCCGATCACTGCAGCAGGCGTAGGCTCCGGGCTGGACATCGAGAACATCGTCAGCCAGCTCATGTCCATCGAGCGTCAGCCGCTCTACCAGTTGCGCCGCAAGGAGCAGGAAACCGAGGCCGAGATCAGCGCCTACGGTTCCCTCAAGAGCGTGCTCTCCTCCTTCAAGGACGCCATGGCGGGCCTCGCCTCGGCGGACAAGTTTCGTGTCTTCACCACCGCCTCGTCGAGCGAGTCGGTGGCCACCGCGGAGGCGGACAGCGCCGCGGCGGCGGGCATCTACAACATCGAGGTGACGCGCCTGGCGCAACACCACAAGCTGGGCTCCACTGCCCTGGACGACACCGCCACCTTCGGCGGCAACGCCGGCGACCAGATGACCCTCAGCGTCGATGGCCAGACCATGACCCTGGACCTCTCCGCCGGCATGAGCCTGACGGCCATCCGCGACGCCATCAACGATGCCAGCGACAACCCGGGGGTGACCGCCACCCTGCTGCATCGTGGCGACGGCACCAGCAATCTGATTCTCACCGCCGACGAATCCGGCTACGCCAAGCGCGTGGAGCTGGGCTTCGGCGGCACCATCGACAGCACCACCTTCGGCTTCGGTGTCCTCAACCAGGACGCCGGCGGGGCCGTACTCAGCGACCTCACTCAGCTCGATGCGGCCTACAGCATCGACGGCATCGCCCTGACCGCGGCCGACAACACCGTCAGCGGCGTGCTGGACGGACTCACCCTGGAATTGAAGGGCGTCGGCAGCAGCACCCTGGAGGTCAGCCGCGACGACAGCGCCATCGAGGAATCGGCGAAGGCCTTCGTGGACGCCTACAACGAGGTGCTGTCCAAGATCGACGAACTCAAGGTTGGCGCCCTGGAGGGGGACGGCTCCCTGCGGCGCATCGTCAGCCAGTTCCGCGACGTTATCAACAGCCCCGCGAGCGGCCTCAGCGGCACCTTCACCTCGCTCACCCAGGTGGGGATCCGCACCAACGGCAAGACCGGCGAGCTGGAGTTCGACAGCACCGTCTTCGCCAATGCCATGGACCAGGACTTCGCCAGCCTCAGCGAACTGTTCGCCAACGCCACCGACGGCTATGCGGTGCGCTTCGAGGCGGTGGCCGACCGGCTGCTGGAGAACGACGGCATGCTGGACTCGCGGGTCGATTCGCTGAACGACCGCAAGCGCGCCTTCCAGGATCGCCAGAGCGACATGGAATACCAGCTCCAGCTCAAGGAAAAGGCGCTGCGCGCCAAGTACGGCGCCCTGGATGCCCTGGTGGGCAACCTGCAGTCCATCGGTAACTTCCTGGCCTCGCAACTCAGCGCCGGGCCGCGCTGAGGGCTGATCTTCCGAGTTTCCTGTCCCCTGGTGCAGCTTGGCGCTGCGGCGGAAGTGGTCTGCTTTTCTCTCTTCGCCGCTGGCAGCACGGTGGTTCATACTGACGGGAAATTCCCCGGCTCTGCCATCCAGCAAGGGCGGCCTGGATTTCTCTGGGAGCGCCGGCGTCCCGCCGGCCGAGCCGCCAGGATGGCGACGCTCCCCGGTCCGGCCCTTGCGGATTGCCAGGAAGTGTCCGGAACCATGATCGGAGCCACGAGAGGAAACCCGCCATTCATTTCGCTCGGGTGGCATGCAGATGTTCCTCGCACAGCAACGTCCGCAGGCGGGATGGGATGGTAGAGGGGGGCGGCGGCCAGGCCGAATACGACTTCAGTCGTTTAAG
>CAZVIG010000089.1:2352-7757 GCA_964627395.1 uncultured Sedimenticola sp. | reverse complement strand
GCAGCGGCGCGATGTGGTCCCCCTGCGGCACCTGGTCCGGGAGGCGTGGGGCGAGGCGCTGCAGCAGCTCCGGCAGGGCGGGGTGGTCGGGGTGGGCGGCGCGCCACTGTGCCAGCAGCGGTGCGAGCTGCTGCGGGCGGCTGCCGTACTGCTTGAGCAGCAGCGCCAGATCCATCCAGGCGCCGGCCACGCCGGGCGGGCTGGGGCGCAGCTCGCGCAGGGTGCGCTCGTTGAGGGCGGTGAGCGCCTGCAGGATCTCGGACTGCACCTCCAGGCGCTGCGCCGGATCCTGCAGCAGCGCGTCGAGCTGCATCAGGGTGTTGGCCGACTCCAGCAGGTTGCCGAGCTGGCGATAGGCGGTGGCCAGGTCGCGCAGGTGGCGGCGCTGCAGGTCCTGCGGCATCTGCGGCTGCAGCAGCCCCATCAGGGTGGTCAGGGCGCGGTCCGCCTGGTGGCGCGCCAGTTGCAGCTCGCCGCGCAGCAGGCCGGCGAGCAGGCGCTGCCGCGCGCTCAGGGGCAGGGTCTCGGCGCGTGTCAGCAGGCGCTCCGCGCGGTCCAGGTCGCCGCCCTGGAGGGCGGTCTCGATCGCGCGCAGCAGAAAGCCGCGTCCGCGCTCGCCGGGAATGCGCGCGGCCAGCGCCTCGTAGAGCTGGCTGGCGCCGAGGAGATCCTGGGTCGCCTCCAGGGCCTGGGCGCGCGCGATGTCGGGATCGGGCCGGGCCTCCGGCTGGGTGGGGACACGGGCGCAGCCGGCGAGCAGCAGGGCCAGCAGCAGGGTGGCGGTGAGGGCGCGAAACAGTCGGTCGGTTTGCATCTCTGGTCCAGTCCGGCGACGATGGGGATGGTCGATCCGTTCGACCATTGCGGCAGGTTGCAGGCGGAGTATCGAAGGTGACCAAAAGGCTGTCAAACGACACCGGCACGCTGTACGTGGTGGCCACCCCGATCGGCAACCTGGGGGACATCACCCGGCGCGCCGAGGCGGTGCTGGGATCGGTGGACCTGGTGGCTGCGGAGGACACCCGTCACAGCCGCGGCCTGCTGCGTCATTTGGGGCTGGACCGGCCCCTGCTCTCGCTGCACGAGCACAACGAGCGCGAACGCATCGAGACGGTGCTGGCGCGCCTGCGCCAGGGCCAGGACGTGGCCCTGGTGTCGGACGCCGGCACGCCGCTGATCAGCGATCCCGGCTACCCCCTGGTGCGCGCCTGCCGCGCCGAGGGGCTGCGGGTGGTGCCGGTGCCGGGGCCCAGCGCCCTGCTGGCGGCGCTCTCGGCGGCCGGGCTGCCCACCGACCGCTTCCGTTTCGAGGGCTTTCTGCCGCGCCGCGCCGCGGCGCGGCGGGAACGCCTGGAAGACCTGCGCGAGGCCCCCGAGACGCTGGTCTTCTACGAGTCTTCGCACCGCGTGGCGGAGACCCTGGAGGCGCTGTGCGCGGTATTCGGGGAGGGGCGCGAGGCGGTGCTGGCGCGCGAACTGACCAAGCTCCACGAGACCCTGCTCGACGGCACCCTGGGCGGGCTGCTGGCGCGGCTGCGCGAGGACCCGGACCAGCGGCGCGGAGAATTCGTGCTGGTGGTGGCCGGGGCGCCGGCGGAGGCGGCCGGGGAGAAGGAGGCGGAGCTGCGGCGGCTGCTGACGGTGCTGCTGGAGGAGCTGCCGCTGAAGCGCGCGGCGGCGGTGGCGGCGCGCCTGGCGGGCACGGGAAAGAACGAGGCCTACCGGCTGGCGCTGGCGATGCGGGATGCCGACTGAGACGGAATCAATGCCCGCGGGGCTTGTCAAAGGAAAGGCAGCCCTCTAGTGTGAAGCGGGGAGCCGGCCAGACGACCGCTGTCGCGTCCGCGATGGAGGAAAGTCCGGACTCCGCAGGGCAGAGAGCCAGGTAACGCCTGGGCGGCGCGAGCCGACGGAAAGTGCCACAGAAAACAGACCGCCCAAGCCTCCCCCGGGAGGCCGGCAAGGGTGAAAAGGTGCGGTAAGAGCGCACCGCGCCCCTGGTAACAGGGGTGGCAGGGTAAACCCCTCTCGGAGCAAGACCAAATAGGGAAGCATGCCTCTGGCAGCCTGTGGCCCGCAGGTGCTTCCGGGTAGGTCGCACGAGGCGCCCGGCGACGGGCGTCCCAGATGAATGGTCGTCCTCGACAGAATCCGGCTTATCGGCCGGCTCCCCACTTCACACTGTCTGCGCGGGCGCGAGCCCTGTCTCGTTTCGGAGACAGCCTCGGGCCCCCTTTTGCCGTCCCCTCTTGAGAATCCACTTTAAGAAGTCGCCTCAGCCGCATGATTTCAATGGCCTTTGGAGGTGCCTTGGCGCAGGAGGTAAGTGCCTGAGTTGCAACGCTTTTTCTTCATAATCCACTTGACCCCCCGCAAGGGGCCTCCTAAGATTGGGGAAAGGTGGGGAATCGTGGGGAGAAAGGGGGAGACGTCCCCGAACCCGACCCGCCGACCACGAGGGGGAGTCGATTCCGTTGTTCACGGGCGCCAGCACACTCAATCTGGATGCCAAGGGGCGCATCGCCATTCCGGCCCGGCACCGTGCCGCGCTGGGCGATCGCTGCGGCTCGCGCCTGGTGGTCACCGTCAGCCCGATGGAGAAGTGCCTCTGGCTCTATCCCGGGGACCGCTGGCAGGAGGTGGCCACCCAGCTCTCGGAACTCTCCCCCTTCGTGCCCGAACACAAGATCCTCAAGCGGCTGATGCTGGGCTTCGCCTCCGAGCAGGAGATGGACCGGCAGGGGCGCATCATGCTGCCGCCGGAGCTGCGCGAGTACGCGGGACTGGACAAGAAGGCGACCCTGCTGGGGCAGGGCGAGCGCTTCGAGATCTGGAAGGGCGAGAGCATGCCCCAGACGCTGGAGGACTGGGTCGAGGAGGCGAACCGCATCGACTACACCTCGATGCCCGGCGTCACGGATCTGGCGCTGTGAATGGGGGTGCCGGGGCGCACAGGCCGGTACTGCTGGAGGAGGCCGTCGACGCCCTGCGGGTGCGGCCCGACGGCATCTATGTGGACGGCACCTTCGGGCGCGGCGGGCACAGCGGGGCCATTCTGCAGCGCCTGGGCGAGACGGGGCGGCTGATTGCATTCGACAAGGACGAGACGGCATTGAAGGCAGCACGCGAACAGTTCGGCGAAGATCCCCGCCTGCATCTGGTGCAGGGCAGCTTCGCGCGTCTCGGCGAGGTGGCCCGCGAGCTGGACCTGGTGCGGCGCATCGACGGCCTGCTGCTGGATCTGGGCGTCTCCTCGCCGCAGCTCGACCAGGCCGAGCGCGGCTTCAGCTTCCAGCAGGACGGCCCCCTGGACATGCGCATGGACCGCTCGCGCGGCCCCAGCGCCGCGGACTGGCTGGCCGAGGCCGACGAGGCCGAGCTGGCGCAGGTGATCCGCGACTACGGCGAGGAGCGCTTCGCGCGCCGCATCGCCCGCGCCATCGTGCAGCGGCGGCGCGAGGCGCCGCTGCGCACCACCGCCGAGCTGGCGGCCCTGATCGAGCGTGCGGTGCCGAAGCGCGATCCCCACAAGCACCCCGCCACCCGCACCTTCCAGGCGATCCGCATCCATATAAATGAGGAGTTGGAGGACCTGAAAGCGGTGCTGCACCAGGCGCTGGAGGTGCTGGCGGTGGGCGCGCGCCTGGTGGTGATCAGCTTTCATTCCCTGGAGGACCGCATCGTCAAGCGCTTCCTGCGCGACCAGGCGCGCGGTCCCCGCCTGCCCAAGGGGGTGCCGGTGCAGCACGAGGCGGTCCAGGGCCGGTTGCGACTGATCGGCAAGGCGGTGCGCGCCGGCGAGGCCGAGGTGGCCGCCAATACGCGCGCGCGCAGCGCGGTGATGCGGGTCGCGGAGGTGCTGCGATGAGCCGCCGCCCCCTGATCTGGCTGATCCTGGCGATCCTCGCGGTGCTCGCCAGCGGGGTGGGCGTGGTGTACGCCAAGGCGCAGTCGCGCGCCCTGTTCGTGGAGCTGCAGAAGCAGCGCGCCCGGCACGAGCTGGCGAGCATGGAATGGGGGCGGCTGCAGCTCGAGCTGGCCAGCACCGGCAGCCTGGAGGACGTGATGCGCGCCGCCGGCGGGCGTCTGCACATGCATGCCCCCAGCCCCGAAGACGTGGTGGTGGTGGACTGATGGCGGCGAAACGGCAAAAGCGGGCCCGCAAGGTGCAGCGCCAGCCGGTGGCCCTGCCCAGCTTCGCGCTGCGCCGTCACCTGGTGCTGGGCATCTTCCTGCTGGTGGCCTGCGTGCTGGTGTGGCGCGCCGTGGACCAGCAGGTGCTGGAGAAGGACTTTCTGCAGTCCGAGGGCGCTGAACGGTATCTGGAGCGGGTCACCATCGAGGCCCACCGCGGCCTGATCACCGACCGGCGCGGCGAGGTGCTGGCGCTCAGCACCCCCGTGGACTCGGTGGCGGCCAACCCGCGGGTGCTCACCCCCAACACCCCGCATCTCGACCGGCTGGCGCGCGCCCTCGGCATGAAGGTCTCGCGGCTGCGCCGCATCCTGAGCCGCAACGCCCATCGTCGCTTCGTGTATCTGAAGAAGCGCCTGCCCCCGGGCCAGGCGGAGCACGTGCTGAAGGTGGCGCGCGCCCTGGATATTCCCGGTGTGCAGCTCGAGCGGCGCGACCGCCGCTATTACCCCACCGGGGAGGTGTTCGCCCATGTGCTCGGCTTCACCGATGCCCGAGACCGCGGCCAGGAGGGGCTGGAGCGGGCCTTCGACCGCGAGCTGCGCGGCCGCTCCGGCGAGAAGCTGGTGCTGCGCGACGGCCGCCGCCGGGTGGTGGAGGACGTGGAGAACATCCGCTCCCCGCGCGACGGCGCCAATCTGTCGCTGGCGCTGGACGGACGCCTGCAGTACATCGCCTACCGCGAACTCAAGGCAGCGGTGCATCGCCACCGCGCCATCGGCGGCTCCGCGGTGATCCTGGACGTGCGCACCGGCGAGGTGCTGGCGATGGTCAACCAGCCCGGCTACAACCCCAATGCGGACCGCTCCAACCGCCACGGCCGCCTGCGCAACCGCGCCCTCACCGACATCTTCGAGCCCGGCTCCACCATGAAGCCCTTCGCGGTCGCCGCCGCCCTGGAGCAGGGGGTGGTGCAGGTGGACTCCAAGGTGGACACCGCGCCCGGCTACTTCCGGGTCGGCAACTTCACCGTCAAGGATCACCGCAACCTGGGCACC
The DNA here is from genome assembly GCA_964627395.1 of uncultured Sedimenticola sp. Classification (GTDB taxonomy): domain Bacteria; phylum Pseudomonadota; class Gammaproteobacteria; order Chromatiales; family Chromatiaceae; genus MONJU. Next base: position 2,565 of record CAZVIG010000089.1, on the reverse strand, counting down.
ATCGACCTCACCACCCTGCTCGCCCGTTCCAGCAACGTGGGCGCGGCGCGGCTCTCGTTGCAGCTCGACAAGGCCGCCTGGTGGCGCACCCTGGACGCTCTGGGCTTCGGCGAGCCGCCGGGCACCGGCTTCCCCGCAGAGAGCCGGGGGCGCCTGCCGCACTGGCGCGAGTGGGTGCCGGTGGACCAGGCGATCCTCGCCTACGGCTATGGC
>CAZVIG010000089.1:0-2342 GCA_964627395.1 uncultured Sedimenticola sp. | reverse complement strand
CGGTGCTGCAGTTGGCGCACGCCTATCTGACGCTGGCCAACGACGGCGTCACGCTGCCGGTGAGTCTGCTGCGCCGCGACCGTCCGCCGGCGGGCGAGCGCGTCTTCAGCGAGCGCACCGCGGTGGACGTGCGTCACATGCTGGAATCGGTGGTGGCCAAGGGCGGTACCGCCCCGGCGGCCGCGGTGCCCGGCTACCGGGTGGCGGGCAAGACCGGCACCGTGAAGAAGCTCACCCGCCACGGCTATGCCGACGACCGCTACCGCGCGGTGTTCGTGGGCATGGCGCCGGCCAGCCGCCCGCGCCTGGTGATGGCGGTGATGATCGACGAGCCGCGCGGCAGGAAATACTACGGCGGCGACGTGGCGGCACCGGTGTTCGGGCGGGTGATGCGCGAGGCGCTGCGCCTGCTGAACGTGCCGCCGGACGCTCTGCAACGGCCCCAGGCGCGGCTCGCCCTGGCCGGGGGGGCAGGCTGATGGCGCGGCGCGGTGACGGCAAGGGGCTGCTGCTGGGCGATCTGCTCGCCGGGGTCGTCGACCCCGGCGAATACGGCCGCCTGCCGGTGGAGGCGATCGCCCTGGACAGCCGCGAGGTGGAGCCGGGCGGCCTGTTCCTGGCGGTGCCCGGCAGCGACGGCCGCCGTCATGGCATGGATCATCTCGGGGAGGCGGTCTCGAGCGGCGCCCTGGCGGTGCTGGCCGAGCCCGGCGCCGCCTGGGACCGCGCCCGCCTCGCGGAGGCCGCCGCCACCCTGCCGGTGCCGCTGTTCATGGTGAGCGGACTGGCGCACAAGGCCGGCGCCATCGCCGCGCGCTTCTTCGGTCAGCCGGGGCAGGTGATGCGCACCGTGGGGGTGACCGGCACCAACGGCAAGACCAGCGTCACCCATTTCCTGGCCCAGGCCCTGGCGCCGAGGGTGCCCACCGGCCTGATCGGCACCCTCGGCATGGGGCTGGCGGACGACCTGCGTCCCGCCACCCACACCACGCCGGACGCGGTGGCCCTGCAGGCCGAGCTGGCGCGCCAGGCGCGTCTCGGGGTCAAGGTGGTGGCGATGGAGGTCTCCTCCCACGCCCTGCACCAGGGACGGGTCAATGGGGTGCCCTTCCACAGCGCCCTGTTCACCAATCTGAGTCACGATCATCTCGACTACCACGGCAGCATGCAGGCCTATGCCGAGGCCAAGGCGGGTCTGTTCCGGCGTCCCGGCCTGAGCCTGGCGGTGATCAACGCCGACGACCGCATGGGGCGCGAGCTGCTGCAGGAGGCCAGCGCCCGGGTGTTCACCGTGGCCTGTTCCAGCGGCGAGCGGCCGCACAGCCTGGCGGACCGCTACCTGCACGCCACCGCCATCGAGCCGCTGCCCGACGGCCTGCGCCTGACGTTCCGCTCGAGCTGGGGCGAGGGCGAGATTCGTTCCAGCCTCCTGGGGCGCTTCAATGCGGAAAACCTGCTGCTGGCGCTGGGGCTGCTGCTCGCCTGGGACATGCCGCTGCAGCAGGCCTGCCTGGCGCTGGGCGCGGTGCGCCCGGTGCCGGGACGCATGAATCTGTTCGGCGGCAAGGGGCTGCCGCGGGTGGTGGTGGACTATGCGCACACGCCCGACGCCCTGGCGCGCGCCCTGGAGGCGGTGCGCGAGCACGCGGCGGGGCGGGTGATCTGCGTGTTCGGCTGCGGCGGCGACCGCGACCGCGACAAGCGCCCGGCGATGGGCGCCGCGGCGGAGCGCCTCGCCGACCGGGTGATCCTCACCGACGACAATCCGCGCAGCGAGGACGGCCAGGCCATCGTGGGCCAGATCCTGACGGGACTGCGCCAGCCGGAGGCGGCCCTGGTGGAACGCGACCGCGGCGCGGCCATCGCGCACGCCATCGCCGAGGCCGGCCCCGAGGACCTGGTGCTGGTGGCGGGCAAGGGCCACGAGACCTGGCAACTGGTGGGCGGGCAGCGCCTGCCCTTCTCCGACATCGAGCAGGTGCAGCGCGCCCTGCAGGAGCGTGCCGCATGATCACGATGCGACTCTCCGAACTGGCGCAGGTGACGGGTGGCGAGCTGCACGGCGCGGACGCCCGCTTCGCGCGGGTCAGCACCGACAGCCGCACCCTGCGCCCGGGCGAGCTGTTCGTGGCGCTGCGCGGGCCCCATTTCGACGCCCACGACTACCTGGCCATCGCCGCCCAGCAGGGCGCGGTGGGGGCGCTGGTGGAGCGTCCGGTGGACACCCCCATGCCCTGGGTCCGGGTGGCCGACACCCGGCGCGCCCTGGGCGAGCTGGCGCACGCCTGGCGGCGCCGTGCCGCGGCGCGCATCGTCGCGGTCACCGGCTCCAACGGTAAGAC
>CAZVIG010000088.1:4806-7759 GCA_964627395.1 uncultured Sedimenticola sp. | reverse complement strand
CGACCAGCCACACGCTGCCGCCGTCGCCGCCGTCGCCGCCGTCCGGGCCGCCGCGGGGGATGTACTTCTCGCGCCGGAAACTGACGCAGCCGTTGCCGCCGTCTCCCGCCTCGACCCGGATTGTCGCTTCATCGACGAATTTCATCTTTCACGCTGCCCTGACAGGCCGTTGAAAAAGCGTTTTTCAACATCCCGCCAAACAAAAAGGCCCCGTCCGACGACGAGGCCCCTTGCGCGTCCGCGGCGGCTGCCCGTTCAGGCGGGCACCACGCTCACGTATTTGCGGTTCTTCGGGCCCTTGGTCTCGAAGCGGACCACGCCGTCCACCTTGGCGAACAGGGTGTGATCACGGCCGCAGCCCACGTTGACGCCGGGATGCACCCGGGTGCCGCGCTGGCGGATGATGATGTTGCCGGCGCGCACCTGCTGGCCGCCGAAGCGCTTCACGCCGAGGCGTTTGGATTCGGAATCGCGGCCGTTACGGGAGCTGCCGCCTGCCTTCTTGTGTGCCATTGTCTGCTCTCCTTCAGCCGGCGCTGATGCCGGTGACTTCGATTTCGGTATAGGGCTGACGGTGGCCCTGGCGCTTCAGGTGGTGCTTACGGCGCTTGAACTTGATGATGCGCACCTTACGGCCCTTGCCGTGCCCCTTCACGGTGGCGGTGACCTTGCCGCCCTCGACGTAGGGCGCACCCACCTTCACGTCGTCGCCGTCGGCGACCATGAGCACCTTGTCGATCTCGATGCTGGCGCCCTCGTCGGCGGCGATCTTCTCCACCCGCAGGGTGGTGCCTTCGGACACGCGGTACTGCTTGCCCCCAGTCTGGATAACGGCGTACATGGCTGCACAGTCTCCGTCTGAAATTCAGGTTGCGAGGCAGCCGCCGGAACCGGGGCGACTGCGGAAAGACGCGGAATTCTATAGACAACCCCGGGGAGCGTCAACCGGGAAGCCGCCTTTCCTTGACAGGGCGAGAGCCCCGATTCTAGGATGCCCGCTTCCCAACCCGAGATGGCTAAGCATGGATCTCGACAGTATCCGCGAGCTGATCGCGGACGATCTCAAGGCCACCAACCAGCTGATCCTCGACCGCCTGAGCTCGGACGTGGTGCTGATCAACCAGATCGGCCACTACATCGTCGGCAGCGGAGGCAAGCGTCTGCGACCCATGATCGTGCTGCTCGCCGCGCGGGCCCTCGGCTATACCGGCGCCACCCACGTGGACCTCGCCGCCATCGTGGAGTTCATCCACACCGCCACCCTGCTGCACGACGACGTGGTGGACGGCTCCGAGCTGCGCCGCAACCGCGACACCGCCAATGCGGTCTGGGGCAACGCCGCCAGCGTGCTGGTGGGCGACTTCCTGTATTCCCGCTCCTTCGAGATGATGGTGGCGGTGGACAGCATGCGGGTGATGGAGATCCTCTCCACCGCCACCAACCAGATCGCCGAGGGCGAGGTATTACAGCTCCTCAACTGCAACGACCCGGACACCGACGAGGACCGCTACCGCGAGGTGGTGCTGCGCAAGACCGCCACCCTGTTCGAGGCGGGGGCGCGCCTGGGGGCGGTGATCGCCGGCGCCTGCGAGGCCGAGGAGCAGGCGATGGCCGACTATGGCCTGCACCTGGGCATGGCCTTCCAGATGATCGACGACGCCCTGGACTACGGCTCTTCGGATGCGGACATCGGCAAGAACATCGGCGACGACCTGGCCGAGGGCAAGCCCACCCTGCCCCTGATCCGCGCCATGCAGGTGGCCGATGCCGACACCCGGGCGATGCTGCGCGAGGTGATCCAGCAGGGCGGCGCCGACCGCGTGGAGGAGGTGCGGCGCGCCATTGAATCCACCGATGCGATCGAGTACACTGCGCGCCTTGCTAGAGAAGAGGCGGATCGCGCCAAGCGGGCCATCGAGGACCTGCCGTCCAGCGCCTATCTCACCGCACTCGCCGCCCTGGCCGACTTCGCGGTGGACCGCCCCTTCTGACACCATTTCGGAGTGTAGCTCAGCCTGGTAGAGCACTGCCTTCGGGAGGCAGGGGCCGGAGGTTCGAATCCTCTCACTCCGACCAATCAACTCAGGGAGTTATCCCGAAACTCCCACCCCCCTCATATCACCGACGTGACCAGATCGTGACCTGGCCGCCTCCCTCTCAGGAGGCGCGGCTGGCGCGCTTGCGCTCGTGCTCCTTGAGCAGCTTCTTGCGCAGGCGGATCGCCGAGGGGGTCACCTCCACCAGCTCGTCGTCGTCGATGAACTCCAGCGCCATCTCCAGGGTGAGCGGGATGGGCGGGGTGAGCGCGATGGCGTCGTCCTTGCCGGCGGCGCGGATGTTGGTGAGCTGCTTGCCCTTGAGCGGATTGACCACCAGATCGTTCTCGCGCGCATGGATGCCGATGATCTGCCCCTCGTACACCTCGTCGCCCGGCGAGGTGAACAGGCGCCCGCGCTCCTGCAGGTTGAACAGGGCATAACCCAGCGCCTTGCCCTGGCCGTTGGAGATCAGCACCCCGTTCTTGCGGCTGGCGATGCCGCCGCCCTGGGCCGGGCCATAGTGATCGAAGACGTGGTAGATCAGGCCGGTGCCGGAGGTCATGGTCATGAAGTCGGTCTGGAAGCCGATCAGCCCGCGCGAGGGCACGATGTAGTCCAGGCGCACCCGCCCCTTGCCGTCGGGCACCATGTCGCGCAGCTCGCCGCGGCGCTCGCCCAGGGCCTCCATCACCGCGCCCTGGTGCTGCTCCTCGACGTCCACGGTGACCTGCTCGTAAGGCTCGCACACCTCGCCGTCGATCTCGCGGAAGATCACCTCGGGGCGCGAGACGGCCAGCTCGTAGCCCTCGCGGCGCATGTTCTCGATCAGCACCGACAGGTGCAGCTCGCCGCGTCCCGAGACCTTGAACGGCCCCCGAACGATCACCCCCACCACGCGAAGCGCGACAGCGTGG
>CAZVIG010000088.1:0-4796 GCA_964627395.1 uncultured Sedimenticola sp. | reverse complement strand
GTTCCCGTTCCAGGCGCTCCTTGAGCTGGCGCGAGGGTAAATATCTGACCTCGCGCCCGGCAAAGGGCGAGCTGTTGACCTGGAAGGTCATCGACACCGTGGGCTCGTCCACGCTCAGCGGCGGCAGCGCCTCGACGTGCTCCGGGTCGCACAGGGTGTCGGAGACGTTGGGCGCCTCGATGCCGGTGATGGCCACGATGTCGCCGGCGCGGGCCTCCGCCACCTCGTGGCGCTCCAGGCCCAGGTAGCCGTACACCAGCCCGATCTTGGCGCGGTGGGTGGTCCCGTCGCGCTTGACCACCGTGACCGCCTGGTTGGGCCGCACCACGCCGCGGGTGATGCGCCCCACCCCGATGGCGCCCACATAGCTGTTGTAGTCCAGATTGGAGATCTGCATCTGGAAAGGGCCGTCCGGATCCACCTCGGGCGGCGGGCAATGTTCCACGATGGCCTCGAACAGCGGCGTCATGTCGCCCTCACGCACCTCGTCCTGCAGCGAGGCATAGCCGTTGATGGCCGAGGCATAGACGATGGGGAAGTCGAGCTGCTCGTCGCTGGCGCCCAGGTTGTCGAACAGCTCGAACACCTGGTCGATCACCCAGTCGGGGCGCGCCCCCGGCTTGTCGATCTTGTTCACCACCACGATGGGCCGCAGGCCGTGGCGGAAGGCCTTCTGGGTGACGAAGCGGGTCTGCGGCATGGGGCCTTCCTGGGCGTCCACCAGCAGCAGCACCGAATCCACCATCGACAGCACCCGCTCCACCTCGCCGCCGAAGTCGGCGTGTCCCGGGGTGTCCACGATGTTGATCCGGTACTCGCCCCAGGTGATGGCGGTGTTCTTGGACAGGATGGTGATGCCCCGCTCCCGCTCCTGGTCGTTGGAGTCCATCACCCGCTCCACCTCGCCGAAGCGCTCGCCCAGGGTGCCGGACTGCTTGAGCAGTTCGTCCACCAGGGTGGTCTTGCCGTGGTCGACGTGGGCGATGATGGCGATGTTGCGAAGCTTCTCTGTCACGGGGATTCCATTGCTGAGGGAAAAGGGGCGGGATTATAGCGGGCCCGGCGCAAGGGGTATATCAGAATCTGCTGATGGGTCGACGACGAGCAGAAACCACTCGAAAAAGTCAACCGCGGATCCTTGACGCCGTCCGGTTCGACCTGTGGATAACTTTGTGGAGGAATTTGCGGATAAGCGGTGCTGTATTCCTACTGCCGCTCCGACGGGATTAGGTGTCCGCAGAATATTTACTGTTATTTCAATTAGATATGAGATTATTTCGAGAGAGAGAATGAACATCGGCCGCCAAGTCGGCCATTTAGGCCGACCCGGCGGCTGTGCATAACTCCACTGGGAGGGTCGCGATCAGGCCTTGAAGCTGCCCACCAGACCCTGCAGACGCTCCGCCGCGGCGCGCAGCGCCTCCACCCCCTCCTCCAGCGCCAGGGTGCCGCTGCTGGTGCGCTCGGCCACTGCGCCGATGGTGCGGACATTGTCGTCGATGCGGCCCACCGCCTCCGCCTGCTCGCCGGTGGCGGTGGCGATGCGACCGATGGCCCCGGCGATGCTGTCCACCTGTTCGATGATGCGCAGCAGCGACTCGCGGGTGGCGTTCGCCTGCTCCACCGTCTCCTCCGCCTGGCCGCGCCCGGCCTGCATCACCGCCGCCGCCTCGCGCGCGGTCGCCTGCAGGCGCTCGATCATGCCCTGGATCTCCTCGGTGGACTCCTGGGTGCGGCTGGCCAGGGTGCGCACCTCGTCGGCCACCACCGCGAAGCCGCGTCCCTGCTCGCCGGCGCGCGCCGCCTCGATGGCGGCATTCAGCGCCAGCAGGTTGGTCTGCTCGGCGATGCCGCGGATCACGTCCAGCACCCCGCCGATGCGCTCGCTGTCGGCCTCCAGACCCTGCATCACGCCGGCCGCCTGCTGCACCTCCGCGGCCAGCTTGTCGAGCGCCGCCTGGGTGAGCTGCAGGGCCTCGCCGCCGGCGTTCGCCGACTCGCGCGCCACCAGCGAGGCCTCACGGCCCTGATCCGCCATGGCGCGTACCGCCTGCGCCGATTCGGACAGCCGGGCGGTGGCCTCGGCCACCTCGCCGGTGCGGCGCTGCTGCTCCGCGGTGCCCTGGCGCGCCTCGCCGGTCACCTCCACGATCTGGCCGGTCACGCCGGACACCTGGCGCACCGCCTCGGCCACCTCCACCATGGTCTCGCGGATCCGCGCCACGAAGCGGTTGAAGGCCTCGGCGAGCTGCGCCAGCTCGTCCTGGCCGCCCAGCTCCAGCCGGCGGGTGAGATCCCCGTCGCCCTCGGCGATCTCCTGCATGGCGTGCACTGCGTGGTCGATCTTGCCGGTGATGCTGCGCACCAGCAGCCAGGACACCAGCGCCGCCAGCAGCAGACCGCCCAGTGCCAGTCCCATCACCCACAGGCGGCCGGAGGCCACCGCCTCGGCCAGGGCGTCGCTCTCGCGGCGCTCGGTCTGCGCCACCTCGGACAACAGTCCGTCCAGCCGTTCGGTGAGGCGCCCGGTGAGCGGAGCCACCTCGGTACGCATCAGGTGGACGTCACGGTAGGCGCTATCGCCGCCGTGCAGGGCGAGCACCTCGTCCAGGGCTTCGGCGTAGGCGCTGCGCGCCTCCTGCAGTCGTTCCAGCGCGTCCGCCTGCTCGAAGGTGAGCCGGTCTTCGGCGGCCTGGATCCGCTCCAGCGCCTTGCCGTTCTGTTCCAGATACAGGCGCAGGTTCTCCACGAAGGCCGCATCCCGATAGGCCAGGAAGCCGCGCAGGCCGTTGATCACCTGGCCCCAGGCATCGCGCGCCTCATGGATGGCGTTGAGCAGCGGCAGTCGGGCCACCAGCTCGCGGCCCGCCTCGGTGCCGGGTGCGGGCACCCATTTGCCTGGGGACCGCTCCACGAAACGCGGCTGATCCTGACGCATCTCCTCCACCAGCTCCTGCTCCGCCGTCTCCTCGGAGGCCAGCATCTCGGAGAGCGCCTGCAGGATGGCCTGGTTGTGGGGATTGAGGCGCTCCGCGGCCATCGCCATCGCGGGCACGTTCTTCTCCTGCGAGGCGGCCAGCTCCAGCACCTGCGGCTCGAAGCCGCGGAAGCGGCCGACCAGCCCCTCGATCTCGCTCAGGCGCTCCTTAAGCCCGGGCACCTGCGCCGCCTGCAGCGCCTGCTTCAGACGCTCCATGTCCTCGCCCAGGGCGGCATTGGCGCGCCGGTAGGCCTCGCGGTGCGCCGGCTCGTGGGTCTTGAGATAGAAGCCCATCGCCGCCATGGCCCGGTAGAGCTGGCGCGAGAGTTCGTTGGCGGCGCGGGTCACGGGCCGCAGCTCCCGCTCCACGCGCTGCACCCGCTGCTCGGTGAAGCCCAGCCCCTGCACCGCCACCAGGGAGATCCCGAACATCACCAGCAGCACCACGCCGAAGGCGGCGTACAGCCGCCGGCCGATACCCCATCGTGAAAGAATCCTGCGCATGCCTGTTCCTCACATCCGTTACCGGGGCAAAGCCCCCCGGCACGCAGGTCAGCGGCAGGTGCGACGTTTTCTTGAGGGCGGAATCCCGCTTCGCTGATAAAGCCGAGGCCTCGGAATGGTCCCCCTCCTAGCCTCCCCCCGCAAGCGGAGGGAGGGACGACGTTTGTGCCCGCTTGCGGGGGAGGTGAAGGTGAATCTTCTCTGTGGGAGGGGCTTCAGCCCCGACTCCGGTGCAGTCCCCGCCTTTCTGTCGCGGCTGAAGCCGCTCCCACAGACAGCATGACCGGCCGGGAAATGAACAAGACATCGTTGCCGCGGTGCGGCATGCCCCCTCCTCGCCTCCCCCGCAGGCGGGGGAAGGACGACGTTTCTCCGGACGACAACGCCCGCTTGCGGGGGAGATGAAGGTGGATCTTCTTTGTGGGAGGGGCTTCAGCCCCGACTCCGGTGCACCCCCGCCTCTCTGTCGCGGCTCAAGCCGCTCCCACAGACAGCCGGAAAGGCCACCTTCCTCCCGGTCTGCTCTTAACGATAGGGAGGGACGATCGAAGGCCCGTGGCTCAGGAGTTCCCGGCGGGGCGGTAGCTGGTGCCCTGGGAGCCGGTGAGGTCCCAGGAGAAGGTGCAGTCCAGCTCGGAGAGCACGGCGATCATGCCGCCCTCGCCGCCTTCGAGGATGATCGACAGGGGCGTGCGGCGCCCGAAGCGGCGGTGCGCCTGCTTGATCCAGCGCCCGGACATGCGGGGGTTGCGGGGATAGGTGGTGCGCAGGGCGTCGGCGATGCGCAGCAGATAGCTGGCGCGGCGCAGCACCTCGGCGTCGTCGGGCAGCACGTCCTTGCCGTCGCGGTACTTCTGGAAGGCGCGCGCCCGCACGTTGGAGGGCAGGGTCAGCAGGGCCTGCATCTCGCGCGTATCCAGCTCCCAGGCGTCCATCAGACGCATCACGGCCTGGGTGATCTGGACCAGGGCCTCGCGTTTTTCCTGGGGATTCTGCTTCTCTTCACTCATCGGATCTTCCTCATGCACGTCGCAGTCGACGGCCTCTGCAACGCAGTATAGCGTCTAATAGTTGAGCATTTTACTCGGATTCGCAGCAGAATCCACCATCTCCCGCCCTTTTCGCGCCACTCCCCTATAATCTCCCCGCATCCCGACCCACCGGAGCCTTCATGTCCGCCATCCACGATACCGACATCCCCGGCCTAGAGCGCCTGCACAGCGGCAAGGTGCGCGACATCTACGCCATCGACGAAGACCATCTGCTGATCGTGACCACCGACCGGCTGTCCGCCTTCGACGTGGTCCTGCCC
>CAZVIG010000087.1:0-7770 GCA_964627395.1 uncultured Sedimenticola sp. | reverse complement strand
CACCACGTCGGCGGCGGCCAGCATCTCGCGGCTGCGCCCCACCCCCTCGACGAAGCTCAGCTCCGGCGCATGACGCCGGCGCAGTGCCTCCCACAGCGCGGCCTGCGCCTCCCCCGCCAGGGGGGTGCAGAGTCGCAGTCCCGGCAGGGCCTCGGCGCAGCGCCGCGCGGTCTCCAGGAAAGGCGGTGCGAGACGCTCCAGCTCGCTGCGCCGGCTGCCGGGCAGCACCGCCAGCACCGGGGCCTCCGCCTCCAGGCCCAGCGCTGCACGCGCGCCGGCCCGGTCCGGCTGCAGCGGCATCTCCGCCGCCAGGCGATGCCCCACATAGGCGGCGCGCACGCCTCGTTCGCGCAGGAATTCGGTCTCGAAGGGAAAGATGCTCAGCAGCAGGTCGGTGGACTGGCGCAGGGTGCGCACCCGGCCCTCGCGCCAGGCCCAGACGGTGGGGCTGACATAGTGCACCGTGGGCACGCCATGGCGGCGCAGAGCCCGTTCCAGGGCGAAGTTGAAATCGGGTGCATCCACACCGACGAACAGATCGGGCGGGTCCGCCAGCCAACGCTGGCGCAGGCGGCGGCGCAACCGCAGCAGGCGCGGCAGATGGCCGAGCACCTCGGCCAGCCCCATCACCGACAGGGTCTCCATGGGCTCCAGGGACGTCATGCCCACCGCCTGCATGCGCGCCCCGCCGATGCCCTCGAACCGCACCTCCGGCAGGCGCTCGCGCAGGGCGCGCATCAGGCCGGCGCCCAGCAGGTCACCGGAGGCCTCGGCGGCGACGATGGCCACGCGCATGGGCTAGCGGATGAAGCTGCGCTCGCTGGCGCGCAGGAACTGGACGAAACGCTGCACCTCGGGGTGCTCGCCCCACTCCGCCTCGATGCGCGAGACCGCGTCCTTGACCAGGAGGTCGGAGCTGTACACCAGACGGTAAGCCTGCTTGATGCGCCCGATCTGCTCGCTGTCGAAGCCGCGCCGGCGCAGTCCCTCCAGATTGAGGCCGCGTGCCCGCGCCGGATGACCGGCGACCATCACATAGGGCGGCACCCCCTTGGAGATGACGCTGCCCATGGCGGCGAAGGCATGGGCGCCGATGCGGCAGAACTGGTGCACGATGGCGAAGCCGCCCAGGATCGCCCAGTCGTCGAGGCGCACATGCCCGCCGAGGGAGGCGGCATTGGCCATGATGACGTGATTACCGATCCGGCAGTCGTGGGCCACATGGGTGTAGGCCATGAACAGGTTGTCGTCGCCGATGCGGGTCACCCCGCCGTCCTGGACGGTGCCGCGGTGGATGGTGACGAACTCGCGGATGCGGTTGCGGTCGCCGATCTCCAGGCGGGTGGCCTCGCCGGCGTACTTCTTGTCCTGGGGATCCTCGCCGATGGAGGCGAACTGGAAGATGCGGTTGTCGCGACCGATGCGGGTCTCGCCCCGGATCACCACATGCGGTCCGATCTCGGTGCCGGCGCCGACGGAGACGCCCGGGCCGATGATGCTGAAGGGCCCGACGCTGACGTTCTCGTCCAGTTCGGCCGCGGGATCGACCACGGCCCGCGGGTCGATCATCTCAGAGATCCCTGGCGGTACACATGATCTCGGCGCTGGCGCACACCTGGCCGTCCACCGTGGCCTTGCCGGAGAAGCTCCAGATGCCGCGCCGCACCTTGCCCACCTCCACCTCCAGGCGGAGCTGGTCGCCGGGCACCACCGGGCGCTTGAAGCGCGCCTTATCCACGCCTACCAGGTAGTAGATGGCCGCGCCGCTGACGTCCTCGGCGTCCATCGCCAGCAGCCCGGTGGCCTGCGCCAGGGCCTCGATGATGAGCACGCCGGGCATCACCTGCTTCTCCGGAAAGTGGCCCTGGAAGAAGGGCTCGTTGTAGGTGACGTTCTTGATCGCCACCAGCCGCTTGCCGGTGTCCACCTCCACCACCCGGTCCACGAGCAGGAAGGGATAGCGATGGGGCAGCAGGCTGGTGATCTTCTGGATATCCATGACTGACATAGGGTTCTCGATGGTTCCTGGCCGCTCCGGGGGGCGCGGCGTGATTCTTCAGGACGCGTCGTCCTTTCCTTCGGCCTCGGCGAGCGCCTTTTCCAGCGCCTTCACGCGACGGTAAAGTTCGTCGAGCTGCTTCAGGCGGGCGAAGTTGCGCAGCCACTGGTCGTGCGGCAGGGCCGGTACCGTGCTGGTGTAGACGCCCGGCTTGCGCAGAGAGCGACCGATCCCGGTAAGTCCCGAGACATGCACCTGATCGGCGAGTTCCAGGTGTCCGGAGACGGCGGCGGCGCCGGCGATGGTGCAGCCCGCACCGATGCGGGTGGAACCGGCGATGCCGGACTGGGCGGCCATGGCGGTATTCTCGCCGATCTCCACGTTGTGCGCGACCTGTATCTGGTTGTCCAGTTTCACACCGTCGTGCAATACCGTGTCCTTGAGCGCGCCGCGGTCGATGGTGGTGCAGGCGCCCACCTCCACGTCGTCGCCCAGCACCACCCGACCGAGCTGCGGGATCTTCACCCAACGCCCGGCGTCGTTGGCCAGGCCGAAGCCGTCGGCGCCCAGCACCGCGCCGGGATGGATCAGGCAGCGGCGGCCGATGCGGGTGCCCTCGCACAGGGTGACGCTGGCCACCAGGCGCGAGTCCTCGCCGATCTCGCAGTCCTCGCCCAGCACGCAGTTGGGGCCGATGAACACCCCCTCGCCGATCGCGCAGCCGGCGCCGATGGTGCAATGGGCCTCGATGCGGGCGCTGGGTGCGATGCGCGCCGTGGGATCCACCACCGCGCTGGGATGGATGCCCGGAGGCGGCGGCTCGCGCCGTGTCAGGGCCGCCGCCGCCCGCGCATAGGCGAGCTGGGGATTGTCGCTCACCAGGGCATGGGTGGGACAGGCCTCGGCATCACCCGGCGCCAGGATCACCGCCGCGGCGCGGGTGTCCTTCAGATAGGGCCGGAAACGCTTCGAGGCGAGAAAGGCGAGCCGGCCGGGACCGGCCTCGTCCAGGGAGGCCACCCCGTCGATCACGCAGTCGGGATCGCCGCGCAGCTCGGCGCCGGTGAGTTCCGCCAGTTCGCGCAGCGTCAGGGCCGGCACTCAGGGCTTCTCCCCGGCCATCTCGCGCAGCCTGGCGAGCACCAGGGCGGTGATGTCGATGCGCGGCGAGACCCAGATCACCCCGCCCTCCAGCAACAGGTCGAACTTGCGATCCTGGGCCACCTGGGCGCTCACCTCGCGAACGACGCGCGAGAACTTCTCCTCCTCCTCGCTGAAGCGTAACTGCTTGGACTGCTCCAGCTCGTTGCGCGCCCGCTGGTACTCGGCCTTGCGGCTCGCCAGATCGGTCTGCAGGCGCTCCCGCTCCTCGGCGGTCAGCGCATCTCCCGCCTCCCGCAGGCGCGCCTCCACCGCGGCGATCTGCTTCTGCAGCTCCACCAAACGCTGGTCCCGGGCACGGAACTCCTCGCGTATCCGGGCCTTGATCCGCTTCACCTGCGGCGCCTCCTGCAGCAGGCGGGCCAGGTTCACATAGCCCACCGACACCTCGGCGGCCACGGGGCCCGCCAGCAGCCAGGCGCACAACATCAGCAGGAAGATCGATCGGTGCAGCACGTGTCGGTTCTCAGAAAGTGGTGCCGAAGGTGAACTGGAACTGTTCCGGCTCGTCCTGGCTATCCTTCTTGAGCGGCTGGGCGAAGCTCATGGTGATGGCCCCCACCGGCGACAGCCAGGCCAGACCCACGCCCGCGGAATAGCGGAACTCGCTGGTATCCAGGCCCTTGCCGCCCTCGGTGTCGAACACCGAGCCGGCGTCGAAGAAGGTCAGGAAACGCATGGTGTCAGTATAGAGCGGCGAGGGGAAGTACAGCTCCGCATTGGCCACCACTTTGGCGTTGCCCCCTATCGGATCGCCGGTGCTGTCGCGCGGACCCAGGGAATAGGACTGATAGCCGCGCACCGAGGTGGGACCGCCGGCGAAGTAGTTCTTGAAGATGGGCAGCTCGGTGGTGCCGCCATAGCTGGTGCCGTAGCCCAGCTCGCCGTTGAGCGAGAACACCAGCCCCCGGAACACCGGCCAGTAGCGGCGGTGCTTGTAGCTGAACTTGTAGTACAGCAGATCGCTGCCCGGCACGCTCAGCTCCCCGGAGAGCCGCTGCAGCGAGCCTTTGGTGGGAAACAGGGCGTTGTCGCGCGAGTCGTGGGTCCAGCCGACGTTCAGCTCCAGATCGATGTACTGGTTGCCCTCGGCCGCCTCCCAGGCATCGACCTCGGCCGGTGCCGAGGTTCCCTTCTTGAAGTTGATGTAGTGCAGAGCGCCGCCGAAGGTGAAGCGGTTGAACTCGCTCAGCGGGATGCCGAAGTTCATGCCGATGATGCCGTCGTCGGTGCGGTAGTCGGCGGTGGAGAGGTTGCTGAAGTCGGTGGCCCGGTAGCTGAGGGTGAAGCCGCGGCTGATGCCGTCCACCGTGTAGTAGGGGTTGGTGTAGCTCACCTCGTAGCGCTGGTTGGCGCTGCTGGTCTGCAGGGCCAGGCCCACCTTCTTGCCGGTGCCCAGGAAGTTCTCCTGGGAGACGCTGGCGTTGAACACGAAGCCGTCCGACTGGGAGTAGCCCAGACCCGCCAGCAGCTCGCCCGAGGGCTTCTCGGTGACGCTGACGTTGACGTCCACCTGGTCGGGCGAGCCGGGCACCGCGGGCGTCTCCACGTTGACCTTCTCGAAATAGCCGGTACGCTGCGCGCGCTCGCGCGAGAGCTTGAGCTTCTCGCCGGAGAACCAGGCCGCCTCCATCTGGCGGAACTCGCGGCGGATCACCTCGTCGCGGGTGCGCGAGTTGCCCTTGATGTTGATCCGCCGCACATAGACCCGCTTGCCCGGGTCGATGAAATAGGTGATGGCGACGGTCTTTTTCTTCTCGTCGATCTCCGGAATGGCGTTGACGTTGGCGAAGGCATAGCCCTTGTCCGAGAGCATGGCCGAGATGCGGTCGCTGCTCTCCACCACCGCCTTGCGCTTGAAAGGCTCGCCGCGGCGCAGATGGATCAGCGGGAAGTAGTCCTCGGGCCTGCCCACATAGTCGCCCGCGAGCTGGATGTCGGCCAGCTTGTACACCTCGCCCTCATGGACGTTGATAGTGATATAGATGTCGCGCTTGTCCGGGGTGATGGTGACCTGGGTGGAGTCGATCTTGAAGTTGACGTAGCCCCGGTCCAGGTAGAAAGAGCGCAGCGCCTCCAGGTCGCCGGCCAGCTTCTGGCGCGAGTACTGGTTGTCCTTGGTGAAACGGGAGAACCAGCCGCCGGTGCTGAGCTTGAACTGGTCGAGCAGCTCGTCCTCATCGAAGGCCTTGTTGCCGACGATGTTGATGCCCTTGATGCGCGCCGTCTCGCCCTCGGTGACGTCGATGTCGATGGCCACGCGATTGCGCTCCAGGGGGGTGACCGTGGTCTTGATCTTGACCCCGTACTTGCCCTGGTTGAAGTACTGGCGCTCCAGCTCGCGCTCGATGCGGTCGAGCACCGAGCGGTTGAAGGTGCGCCCCTCGGCCAGGCCCACGTCCTTGAGGCCTTCCTTGAGCGCCTCGGTGTCGATGGACTTGTTGCCACTGAAGTTCAGCTCGGCGATGGCCGGTCGCTCCTGCACCACCACCACCAGCACATCACCGTCGCGCTCCAGGCGCACGTCCTTGAAGAAACCGGTCTTGAACAGGGCGCGGATCACCTCCCCGCTGCGCTTCGCATCCAGGGTGTCGCCCGGCTTCACCGGCAGGTAGTTGAACACGGTGCCGGCGGTGATGCGCTGCAGCCCTTCGACGCGGATGTCCTGGATACGAAAGCCCGCCGCCCAGGCGAGCTGGGCCACCAGCAGCAGGAGCAGCAGGGCAACGGGTCTGAAGGAAGCGGGAAACCGCGTTTTCCGCTGCCGTGGTCGAAAAAGTCCGGGCAGGGAGTTTTTCGACTTCCTGATGGATCCCCTCATCGTCTCGGTTCCTTCTCCCCGCCTCCGGCGGGTCTTGTTCTGGCCTGGGCCGCCTGCCGGTGGCAGGGGCGAAAGTCGCCATTATAAGGGAACCGGGGATTTTTCCCTCCCCTGCTTCCGCCCCCTGCCCGCAGAAGGTCGACCCTCAGTCGAGGAGGCGCACGATGTCCACATAGAAGGCCAGCGCCATCACCGCCGCCAGGAAGGCCAGGCCGATGCGCTGGCCCTGCTCCAGCCAGGCGTCCGGCAGCGGCCGGCCGCGCACCGCCTCGATCAGGAAGTACAGCAGGTGGCCGCCGTCGAGCACCGGTACCGGCAGCAGGTTGAGCACCCCCAGACTGATGCTCACCACCGCCAGGAAGCGCAGGAAGGTGACCAGCCCCAGGCTGGCGGTCTTGCCCGCCGCATCGGCGATGCTGAGCGGCCCGCTGAGATTCTGTACCGAGGCCTCGCCGACCAGGATGCGCCAGATCACCTTGAGGGTGAGCACCGAGTATTCGAAGGTACGGGCGGCGGCCAGCGGGAGGGCGCGCAGGGGATCGACCCGGTATTCCACCCGGTAGGGCGCCACCACCTCCGGGTCCAGGGGACGGTTGACCGCGCCGATGCGCCCGATCTCGCGGTCGCCGAGGCGGCGGGTGGCGGGGATCAGCTCCAGGTTCAGGGTCTCATCGCCACGCTGGATGCGCAGCCGGATGGGGCGCCCCGGACGATCCTGGACATAGCGCACCCAGTCGCCCCAGTCCTCGATGGGCGTGCCGTCCGCCTCCAGGATGCGGTCGCCCGGGCGCAGCCCTGCCTGGGCCGCCGGTTCGCCCGGCAGCACCTCGCCGATCACCGGCGGCACCCGCGGCCGGTCCGGCTCGATGCCCAGGGTCTGCAGCAGATCCGGCTCCGAGGCCAGATCGCCGATGCTGCCCGGAGGGATGCGCACCTCGCGTTCGCTGCCATCGCGCAGCCGCACCCGCAGCCGGACCGGCTCGTCCGAGAGCGAGGCCCCGGCCAGGGCCTGCATCGCCAGGCCCCAGGTGGGGGTGCGCTCACCGTCCACCGCCAGGATCTCGGCCCCCGGCGTCAGCCCCGCCTCGGCGGCCACGCTGCCGGGCGCGACCTCGCCCACCAGCGGGCGGGCCCCGGTCTCGCCCATCACCAGGATGGCCCAGAAGGCGAGGATGGCGAACAGAAAGTTGAACAGGGGACCGGCCGCCACCACCGCGGAGCGCACCCACAACGGCTGGCGGTTGAAGGCGCGGTCCAGCTCCGCCGGGGGCACCGGCCCCTCGCGCTCGTCCAGCATGCGCACATAGCCGCCCAGCGGCACCGCTGCCAGCACGTATTCGGTGCCGTCGCGCCCGATACGGCTCCACAGCGGGCGCCCGAAACCGATGGAGAAGCGCAGCACCCGGATGCCGAGGCGGCGCGCCACCCAGAAGTGGCCGAACTCGTGCACGCTCACCAGCAGGCCGATCGCCACCACGAAGGCCAGGAACTTGAATAGGATGCCGTCCATGGCGCTTCAGACCGCCGCCGCGAGGATCCGTTCCGCGGTGGCGCGCGCCGCCGCGTCCACCGCCAGGAGGCCGTCCAGGGTCTCGTGATCGCCGCTGTCGCAGCGCCCCAGGGTCTGCTCGATGAGCGCCGGGATGCCGGTGAAGGGGATGCGCCCCTCCAGGAAGGCAGCCACCGCCACCTCGTTGGCGGCGTTCAGCACGGCGGGGGCGACGCCGCCGGCACGCGCCGCCTCGAAGGCCAGGCGCAGGCAGGGGAAGCGTGTCGTGTCCGGGGGCTC
>CAZVIG010000086.1:0-7781 GCA_964627395.1 uncultured Sedimenticola sp. | reverse complement strand
CGTCGGTCCTGATAGACCGCATAGATGCCGGCGCTGCCGCAGTCGTACTCGGGCAACAGCGCCGCCAGGCGTCCGGTGCGGAGGTCCTCGCTCACCAGAAAGCGGGACAGCGGGGCGATGCCGGCACCGCGCCGGATCAGGTCATCGCCCGTGAGGAGGCGTACCTGGCACGCCGGTTCGGCCAGGATTATCTCGACCACCAGGCCCGCGTGAGGCGCTGGTTCTAATTTTCACTTCATCACGAAGAGGCGCTTACACTGTTTCTTCCCCCTGCGAGCTGTACAGTGGGGAAGGAAGGGATGGTATATAGAGGTGCCCCGGGAAGTTTGAAAAAACTACCCAGCAATGCCGCAGGCGGCGGAGGAGAATAGGAATGACGCGACAATGACAAACCAACGATTATGGATGGTCCGTGCCGGAGAAGGCGCTAAATGGATCGATGAGTTTCTGGAACACGGCCTGGTCGCCATCGGCTGGGAGGAGCTGGGCCCGATAGAAGTCGGTGTGCCTCGGGAAAAGATCGTTCGTCAGGCCACCGAGCGATGGCCCAATGCGAGCAAGTACCGGATCGCCAATGCGGTCGGGCAGGTGTTTCGCTTCCTGAACGAGATGCAGAAAGGCGATGTCGTGGTCAGCTACGATCCCGGTCGGCGCATCTATCACGTCGGAACCGTCGAGGGCGATCCTGAATATAGGCCCGGCCTGATCGAAGGATTACCCAGGATTCGCGTGGTGACCTGGTTCGCACAGGTGCCTAGAGATAGGCTCAGTGTGCCGACCCGCAACAGCCTCGGGGCGATCTCGACCTTGTTCCAGTTGCCGCCGGAGGCGACCGAGGAGATCCTGGCCATCGCCGCGGGGAAAGAAACACCGCCCCCTGATGATGAAGAATCGGAAGAAGATGTAACCGAACAGATCGCGAGCGATCTGCGCGCCCAGTCCCGGGAGTTCATAAAGGACAGAATCATTCGGCTGAGCTGGGAAGAAATGCAGGAGCTGGTCGCGGGCCTGTTGCGCGCCATGGGTTACAAGACCCGCGTATCGCCACCGGGTGCCGACAGGGGGAAAGACATCATTGCCTCGCCGGACGGCTTCGGATTCGAGCAGCCGCGCATCGTCGTCGAGGTGAAACATCGGCCCAATAGCGCAATGGATTCCCAGGCGATCCGGAGCTTTCTCGGCGGTCGTCACGCGGACGACAAGGGGCTGTATGTCAGCACCGGCGGGTTCACCAAGGACGCTCGTTACGAAGCCGAACGGGCATCGATTCCCGTGGTATTGATGGACCTCGATGACATCGCCAACGAGATTCAGCGGTACTACGATGAGATGGACATGGAGGCCAAGCGGCTGATTCCTCTCACCAAGATCTATTGGCCTGCCTGAGACATAAGGAGATGGGCACGGATGGGCAGAAGGAAACGGAGCGTATTCGACGACCTGGTTGACCTCGCAGCACGGCTCCCGTGGTGGATGGGAGTGCTACTGGCTATAGCGAGCTATCTGATAATTCACCCTTTTGCGAGCATACCGGACGCGGCACCAGGTGCCACAAGCCTTGACCGACTTGGTCCGGCTGTTGCCGGACAGCTTTACGGCGTGTTGGCGACGATCGGGCAATACCTGGTTCCCGCGGCATTCATTCTCGGCGCTGCGGTGTCGGCTATTGGCCGCATCAAACGCAGGAGACTCCTTGAAGAAACGGCAACGGCCACATCGTCGGAGGCAGCAAAATCGCTGTCCTGGCATGAATTCGAGATGCTCGTCGGAGAGATGTTCCGTAACAAGGGATTCAGCGTCAAAGAAACCGCCAAAGGGGCGGATGGCGGCGTGGATCTGGAACTTCGCAAGGCCGGTGAGCTGTCCCTGGTGCAGTGCAAACACTGGCGCGCCACCAAGGTGGGAGTGGGTGTCGTGCGAGAGCTGTTCGGCGTCATGGCGGCGCGAGGTGCGGTCCATGCCTATGTAGTGACAACCGGGGTTTTCAGTTCCGAGGCCAGGAAGTTCGCGCAGGGCCGCAATATCTCCCTGATCGATGGCCAAGCGGTAGAGCGCGAGATTCGTCGGCAGGCCAAACCGAAATCCAACGTCACCAGCCTCAAGGAGGCGCGGCGCCGACAGGCATCCAATGTGGAACAGAAATCGACCGCGCAGCTTCCATCGGTCGAATCATCGGCCAAGGCTCCGCACTGCCCGAGATGCGGAGGCCAGATGATCCGGCGTGTAGCCAGACGAGGAGCCAATGCCGGGAAGGCGTTCTGGGGTTGCAGCAGTTTCCCCAAATGCCGAGGAACGCTTCCGCTCGAATAGACCGTTGGACGTACTGCACCGTGACTTCCCGAAACCCACACTCAGGAGCATCTTCCGGGTGAAACCCGGAGTGGTTATCTGGCCCGGCTGGCGCTGGAAGCGGCCGGGCGGGGTAACCAGGCCGCATAGGAGTAGTTCTTCCAGATCATCTGGTCCGACGCATCCATAATTTAACATAATATACATTATGCGAATCAGCGCGGATGTGGCGGCGGGCCAGCACGGTGCCTCCAGATGGACGTTGCGGTCGCCAGGTCACGGGACTACTCGCGGCCTCACGGATGCTGGTGCAGCGCGTTTTCCTCTTCTTCGTCTTGCTCGATGTCCTGTAACGACAGCCCGGCGGCGAAGTCGCGTTGCTGGGCGCTGGCGGACTGGAAGCGGACGTGTTGCATGACGCGGGTCTTGGATTCGGCGAATTCCATGGCCTGGTCGTCGCTGATGCGGCCTTCGTCGTAGAGCTTGCACAGCGCCTGGTCGAAGGTCTGCATGCCGTAGTTGCCGCCTTGTTCCATGGTCGTCTTCATGGCCTCGTAGTCGAGCTTGGCGATCAGGTCGGCCATGCGCGGGGTGTTGATGAGGATCTCGATCGCGGCGGCCTTGGTGCCGTCCCTCGCCGGCACCAGGCGCTGGCAGATCACTGCGCGCAGGTTCTGGGACAGGCGCTTGGCCTCCTGCTCCAGCACCTCGCGGTCGAAGAAGCTGAGCATCCGTTCCAGCGACGAGACGGCGTTGTTGGCATGGATGGTGGACAGGCACAGATGACCGGTGTTTGCGAACTTGATGGCGTACTCCATGCTCACGGTGTCGCGGATCTCGCCCATCAGGATGACATCGGGCGCCTCGCGCATGGCGGCGCGCATGCCGCTTTCGAAGCTGAGGGTGTCGGTGCCGATCTCGCGCTGCGCCACCAGCGACTTCTTGTGCGGGTGCATAAATTCGATCGGGTCTTCCAGGGTGATGATGTGCCCCGGCTGGCTGCTGTTGCGGTGGTCGATCATGGCCGCCAGGCTGGTGGACTTGCCCGAGCCGGTGGCGCCGGCGACCACGATCAGGCCGTGCTTCTGACTCACCAGTTCCTTGAGCACCGGCGGCAGGCCCAGGCCGTCGATGGTGGGAATGTCGCCCTTGACGTGGCGCATCACGATGGAGACGTCGCCCCGCTGCCGAAAGGCGTTGCCGCGAAATCGGCCCACGGCGCCGATGGAAAAGGAGAAATCCACCTCGCCGTTTTCCTCGAATTCCGCCATTCGGCTGTCCGACAGCATGGCGCGCAGCATCTGTTCGGTGGTGCCCGGTTGCAGCACCTCGTCGAGCACCTTGAAGCCGAACGGGCCCTTGATGGTGGGTTTGGCGCCGGTATGCAGGAACAGGTCGGCGCCCTCGTTCTTCACCATTACGGACAGGTAGGCGCTGACGCGGGTTTCGGGGTTGTTGCGGGAAAGCTCGGTCATCCTGGGGTCCTTTTCGTCGGAAGCATGGGAAAGCGCCCCCTGTATCGGCACCCTGGCGCGGAAATGAAGTGCTCGGTCGAGGGTTGTGGAACGAAAACCCTCAAGACGCTCTCCCCTCCTAACCTCCCCTGCCCCTCGACGCTCCGGCCTAGTCGGCCGTTTCGTCATCGAAGATCACCAGCGGGTCGGACTGTTCCACCACATGGGTGATGCGCTCTCCGTTCCAGTGATAGACCAGGTGCGGTCCCTGCACCGGCAGTGATACCGCCGGCGGCCGCAGGGCGGCCAGGCAGTCGCCGCCGGGATGGCGCACGCTGCGGTAGACGATGCCCCAGGTGTCGGGGTCGGCCTGCCACAGGCGACGGGCGAAGCGTTGCGACGGCCGATAGTCGTCCGGACGGTGAAGATCGTCGAAGCCCTCGCCGCGCACGTCGTAGCAGGGCTTGCGCACCGTGCCCACCCAGGCGCGCATGTGCAGTTCCTGGGCCGGCATGCCCCGCTCCTGGAGGTAACGGCTGCGATGGTAGACGGTTTCCCGGATGGCGGTCTCCAGGGTGCGGGCGGCGTAGTAGATGCCGATACGGCCGTCGGAAAAGCGGGTGGCGGTGCGGGTGTGGGTGAAGGCGCCCATCACGATGCTGGCATGGGGGCCGTGCAGCATGTCCCCGGGACGGACCAGGGTCAGGTTTCCCAGCTCCTGCTGGATGCGCGGGTTGACGCGGGCCTGGAGCGTCCACAGGGCGCGTTTCTCGTCTTCATCCAGGTCCAGCCGCTCGAACAGGTCGATCAGCGGCATGCGCGTGGGAATGATGCGGTACTGCGCCTTCCAGCGGATGCGGCGCCGTGGCGGCAGGGATTGCGGTTCAGTGTCCGCCACGTTCCGCGTTCAGATATTCGTACACGTCGGCGAGCGCCTTGAGCTTGCCGCTCAGCAGGTAGTCGAGGGGTGAACCCTTGCCCCAGGGCTGCCCCATCTCCAGCCGGCTGGAATTGCGCAGCCAGTCTCCGTGGCTCTCCGGCGCATACAGCACGTTCAGGTCGGCGTAGATGCCCACCAGGTAGGCGAGCCGGTCCAGCTCGTCCTCCGACAGGCTGCGCACCGCCGAGGGCTTGAGGCGCTTCAGATCGTAGAAGCGGGAGCGTCCCGGCCGCCCCAGCAGGGTGCGGGCCTCATCGGCGCTCAGGCCCCACTCCGTGACCATGCCGAAAAAGGCCTTGAGCGCGGCGCGCGCCAGGGTCTCGCGGTCCTGGCCGTCGAAGGAGGTCTGCTGATCCCGGGCGATTGCGGAAAGGCCCATGCGATGGCTCCGATTTCGGATATATACCGAAGAATAGTACAGAATCGGACGCCTGTCATCCCGCCCCCCGTCGCTGGCGGCGCGCCCGAATGGGCGGCTGTGCCACGCGGGGAACTTTTGTCCTGTAACCGGTTCTTTCGTTCTGAATGTCACCATCGGTCCCGGCGGTGCCGGGTTATCCGATCGGCTCTACCATGACTGGAGGAATTATCGGATGAAACGACTGAAACCACTCGCTCTGGCCCTGTCGCTGGCCCTACCCCTATCCGCGGCTGCGGAGGACGGCGCACCGCCGCCGGCCGCCGGGGCCGCTCCCGCGCAGCCACCGCAGGCGATGAAGGCGCCGACCCCCGCAAGCGCCCATCTGGGAGTGGCGGTGCGTCCCGTTCCGCCGGTGCTGGCCGCCCAGCTTCCCGGCGACGTGCCGCGTGGACAGGGACTGGTGATCACCGCGGTCGAGCCCGATTCGCCGGCCGCCAGGGCCGGCCTGCAGAACTACGACATCCTTCTGAGCTATGACGACCAGCGGCTCTATTCGCCCGATCAGCTCGTGGCGCTGGTGTCGGCGGATCGGCCGGGCCGCAAGGTGCACCTCAAGGTGCTGCGCGGCGGGCGGCTTCAGGAGATCGATGTGGCCCTGGGTGCCGGTGCGCCGCGCCAGATGCCGGCCCCGCGTCCGATGGCACCCTGGAGTCGTCCGCCGATGGCGATGCCCCATCCGCCGGTACCCGAGCAGCAGAAGCCGCGTGTGCGCGAGGTCTTCGAGGCGATGAGCGTCGAACGCAAGCCGGACGGCCAGTACGAAGTCTCCATCCGGTATCGCGATGCCGATGGCAACGAGCGCAGCCATGAGTTCAAGGGCTCGCGCGAAGAGATCAGCGAGCAGATTCGCAACGCCGGCGATCTGCCTTGGCCGCCGCTGCCCCCCTTCGGACGGCCGCTCGACCTCGAGCAACTGATGCAGCTCTGGCGCCAGGGCGGCTGGAGGCCCTGAGCCGCCGCCTTGCCTCCGTGGCACCTAGGGCGGGACGGACTATAGTTGAAGCAACATCCGTTCTGTCTCTCTGCCACGGAGGACAAGACCATGCCGATACGATCATGGCTTCTTCTGGCCGCCCTGCTCGGCGGCCTGCTGCCGCGCCTGGCGCTGGCCTATGAGCACTACCTGATCGACACCAAGGACGCCCATGCGTTCATCACCTTCCGCGTCCAGCATCTGGGCTTCTCCTGGCTGGAGGGGCGCTTCAACCGTTTTCGCGGCACCTTCGACTATGCCGAGGCGAATCCCGCGCTGAACCGGGTCGAGGTGGAGATCGACGTCGCCAGCCTCGACACCAACCATGGGCTGCGCGACAAGCACCTGCGCGGCGAGCGCTACTTCGATGTGAAACGCTACCCCAAGGCGCGTTTCAAGAGTACCGGCTGGATCGACCACGGGGACGGCACCGCGACCCTGAAGGGAAACTTCACTTTGCGCGGCGTGACCCGCGAGATCGCCATCGCGGTGAAGAAGATGGGCGCGGGTCGGGACCCCTGGGGCGGTTACCGGCGCGGTTTCGAAGGCACCACCACCCTACGCCTGTCGGACTATCACATGAAGGACGCCGCCAAGCTGGGACCGGCCGCCGAGGAGATCCGCATCTGGATCTCGCTGGAGGGCGTGTTGCAGAAGTCGGCGGTGGATGACTGACCGCAAGGCTTCTCACCTTGTCCCTCCCCCGCTGGCGACACTGCTGTTAGGGGAAAACCTGGCCGACATCTACGAAACCCATGTTCTGTAAGGGATCTGCGATCCCTCTGTGTCCTCTGTGGTGATTTCCCTTGCCGATCCAGGGCATCATCAGCCCTCTTGCGGGCTCAGTCCCCTACGCAGCCGCCCCACCCGTTCCAGGCCGCCGGCGACCAGCGAATAGACCGCCGGCACCACCACCAGGGTGAGCAGGGTGGAGCTGACCATGCCGCCGATCACCGCCACCGCCAGGGGCGCGTTGGTATCGGAGCCGGCCCCCACGCCTATCGCCGCCGGCAGCATGGAGAAGATCACCGTGAGCGAGGTCATCAGCACCGGCCGCATGCGGATGGGACAGGCGGTGGCCAGCGCCTCGTGTACCCCCTGCCCCTGCGCCCGCAACTGGTTGGTGAGGTCGATCAGCAGGATGGAGTTCTTGGCCACCAGGCCGATCAGCAGGGTCATGCCGATCATCGAATAGATGTTCAGCGAGTGGCCCGCCAGCCACAGCGCGAACACCCCGCCGATCACAGCCAGGGGCTGGGCGACCATCACGATCAGCGGCTGCACCAGGGAGTTGAACTGGCTGGCGAGGGTCATGTAGACCAGGATCAGCCCGGTGGCCATGGCGAACAGCACATAGCCCACCGTCTTGCTGAACTCCTTGGCGCGCCCGATCAGCTCGATGTGATAGCCGGTAGGCAGCAGCTTTTCGGCCTCGCGCAGCACGATCTGCGCCGCGTCGCCCTCGGCGATCGTCGGGGTGGCGAAGAAGGTGGCGGCATACTGCAGCTTGTAGCGCCCGATGCTGGCCGGCCCGAGTCGGTCTTCGATGTGCGCCACGCTGTCCAGCCGCACCAGTTCGCCGTGGCGGTTGCGCAACTGGATGCGGTACAGGTCCTCGGGCCGCCGGATGGCGCCGTCGGCCTTGATGCGGATGTCGTAGCGCTCGCCGTCGCCCGGCTCGTCGTTGTACTTGGCCACGTCCAG
>CAZVIG010000085.1:0-7782 GCA_964627395.1 uncultured Sedimenticola sp. | reverse complement strand
GGGCGAAGGCGTTCTCCTGCCCCGGCTGGTTGAGCAGCACCAGCAGCACCACCCACTTGACGTCGTCGCTGGTCAGCTCCTCGGTCTCGATGGCCATGCAGCGCTCGATCACCAGCTCGCGGCTCATGGGGTCGAGGATGCCGCTCTGCTCCAGGGTGAGCAGCATGCCCTGGATCTCGAGGTCCATCTTCTGCTGTTCCTCGGTGCTGAAGATGCGCATCGAGTGGTTGGGCAGGGCGCCGTATTCCAGCAGGCTGCCCTGGCGCCAGGCCAGCTCGTCCAGCCAGTTGAAGGCCTTGCGGACCTCGCCCTGCTGGAACCCGGCCTGCAGCAGTTCCTCTTCCAGGGTCACCTGGTCCACGGGCACGGATTCCTCGCTGTCCATGTAGTTCTCGTAGATGTAGATCAGGACGTCGATGAGATTTTCAGTCACGGCAAGTTTCCTGGGCGGGGGAAGCAGCAGGGCCGGTGGAACGCGCGGCGGGTTCCGGTGAGCGGCCGGTCAAGGCGGGATATGGGTTCACGATAGCGGTTTTCCTAGTCGAGTGAACAGTCCACCTGGCTCCGATGATACATGACCCTGGAGTTCCAGCAACAGCAGCATGGAGGCGATTTCCGCGGCGGAAAAGCGGCTATTGGCCACCAGCCAGTCGCTGCTCACCGGCTCCCAGCCCATCAGTTCCAGCAGTTCGCGGTGGTCCGGGTCCATGTCCGCGGGCGCCTCCGCGGGTGCGGGGGACGCGGCGCCGGCGGTGGCCGGGGCCGGGTCGAACAGGCCGAGCTGGGATCCCAGTTCCTCGACCACGTGGGCGCCGGTCTCCACCAGCTTGGCGCCCTCGCGGATCAGGGCGTGGCAGCCGCGGGCGCGCGGGTCGTGGATGGAGCCGGGGATGGCGAACACCTCGCGTCCCGCCTCGCTGGCCAGGCGCGCGGTGATCAGCGAGCCGCTGTTGAGGGTGGCCTCCACCACCAGGGTACCCAGGGAGAGGCCGGCGATGATGCGGTTGCGGCGCGGGAAGTTCTGCGGCAGCGGCGGGGTGCCGGGCGGGTATTCGGAGACCAGCAGCCCCTGTTCCGCGATGCGGTGGGCCAGCTCGCGGTGGCGCGCCGGATAGACCCGGTCCAGGCCGGTGCCCAGCACCGCCACCGTGGTGCCGGCCTCCAGCGCCCCCTGGTGGGCGGCGGCGTCGATGCCGGCGGCCAGGCCGCTGGTGATCACCAGCCCGGCCCCGGCCAGATGGCGGGCGAAGTCGCGCGCGGTCTGCAGCCCCTGGCGGCTGGCGCTGCGGCTGCCCACCACTGCGAGCTGGGGCAGGCCGAGCAGGCCCGGGTCGCCGCGCAGGAACAGCACCGCGGGCGGATCGGGCAGGTCGCGCAGCAGCGCGGGGTAGTCGGGGTGGGTGAGCGGCAGCAGGCGGTTGCCGCTCTCGTGCAGCCATTCCAGGTCGCGCCGCGCCTGTTCCCGGTCCGCCTCGCGCAGCGCCCGGCGCACCGGCTCGGGGGCGCCCGGCGGCGGCGATTCCAGCAGGCGGCGGGGGTCCGGCTCGGCCTCCAGCAGCGGCCGCAGGCCGCGCGGCCCCAGGCCGGGGGCGCGCAGCAGGGCGAGCCAGGCGAGGGTCTCCTCGGCGGATGTCACGGCGTCCATGTCGTGATCATACCGGGGGCCGCCCCCGGCGCGGGCGCTCAGGGCTTGCGCACGCGGTCCAGGACGTGGATCGGCCGGATGGCGTCCAGCACCAGGCCGAAGCTGACCCGGTCGAAGGTGCGGAACACCATCAGCAGGCCGGCCTCCTCGTCGGGCAGCTTGACGGTGTCGCGGGAGTCGGGGGTGACCACGTCGCGGATCTCCTCGCCACGCTGGTCGATGCGCAGCACATGCCCCGGCTCCAGGCCGTCGCGGCGGCCGCGGTCCAGCACCACCACGTTGTACTGGCCGATCTGCGCCACGCCGCCCATCACCGCGATGATCGAGCCGGTGATCTCCTGCTTGGGATGGTGCGGCATGAAGTTGGTCCAGGTGGTCTCGTCCTCGCCCACCGGCACCAGGCGGTCGCCGATGACCGCCTCACGGTCGGTGCTGTTGAAGAACACGGTGGCCGGGTCGCCGGCGCGCATCGCCTCCACGGTGCCGATGTAGAGCGCCTCCTGGCCCAGCACCTCGCCGGTGTCGGCATCCTTGTAGAGCGCGCCGGGGCGCACCACGTGGTACTTGCCGCCGGCGTGGTCAAGCGAGCGCACATAGGCGCGGATGCCGCTGCCGCCGATCAGGTGGTCGTTGCCGAAGCTGACGATATAGGGGGCGCTGTCCAGCTCGCCGGGGTTCAGCACATAGGGCCGGGAGAGGAAGGGCGCGATGTCGCCGATGGGGATGGTGGGGATGGCGCCGTCCCAGGGGCGGGCGCGCACGTGCGGCGAGAGCTTCACCGGGCCGCGGCTGAGCATCAGGCGCGGCTTGCCGTTGATGTACACCAGGTCCAGGCGGTCGCCGGGATAGATCAGGTGCGGGTTGGCGATCTGCGGATTGACGTACCAGATCTCGGGCCAGCGCCAGGGGCTGCGCAGGAAGCGGCCGGCGATGTCCCACAGGGTGTCGCCCTTCTTCACCACATAGTGGGCGGGGTGGTCGGCGCGCAGCAGCGATTCGGCGGCCGCGGGGCCGGCGAGGAACAGGCCGATCAGCAGGGCGAGGGCGATTTGGCGAACGAATGGGCAGACTCTCTTCATGGGATTCCCTTGGCGTTGACGTCGATTCCTGGCAGTCCAATGCCGAGACAATAAGGTATCATTGTCGTTCGGGCAGGGCCGAAGCACTGTAATTGTGACGAAAGTCTAGCGCAAACAGCGGCCTGGCGGCGATTTTTCAAATACCACTCTAGATCCTGGACGAGGCCATGGCGATTCTCGACATCCTGCACTTTCCCGATCCGCGCCTGCGCAACCGCGCGCGGCCGGTGACCGAGGTGGACGAGCGCGTGCAGCGCCTGATCGACGACATGTTCGAGACCATGTACGCAGCGCCCGGCATCGGCCTGGCGGCGATCCAGGTCAACGTGCCGCTGCGGGTGGTCACCATCGACATCTCCGAAGAACGCGACCAGCCCCTGGCCCTGGTCAATCCCGAGATCCTGGAGCGCGAGGGCGTGGAGGAGATGGACGAGGGCTGTCTCTCGGTGCCCGGCGTGTACGAGAAGGTGCAGCGCGCCGAGCGCATCCGCTTCCGCGCCCTGGACCGCGAAGGCCGGCCCTTCGAGCAGGAGGCGGACGGCCTGCTGGCGGTGTGCGTGCAGCACGAGATCGACCACCTCGACGGCAAGCTGTTCGTGGACTATCTCTCCAACCTCAAGCGCCAGCGCATCCGCAAGAAGCTGGAGAAGGAGGCGCGCCAGGCGCAGCCCGTGCCCGCCGGCACCGCCATCTGATTTCAGCCGGCCCGTGCCGGCCCCTGCCCGGAAGTTCCCGCCATGACCCAGCCCCTGCGCATCGTCTTCGCCGGCACCCCCGACTTCTCGGTGCCGCCCCTGCGGGCGCTGATCGGCTCGCCCCACCAGGTGGTGGCGGTCTACACCCAGCCGGACCGCCCCGCCGGGCGTGGGCGCAAGCTGATGCCCAGCCCGGTCAAGGAGGTGGCGCTGGAGGAAGGCATCCCGGTGCAACAGCCGGTCAGCTTCCGCGAGGCGGGGGCGGTGGAAGACCTCGCCGCCTACCGACCGGACCTGATGGTGGTGGTCGCCTACGGCCTGCTGCTGCCGGAGTCGGTACTGACGGTGCCGCGCCTGGGCTGCGTCAACATCCACGCCTCCATTCTGCCGCGCTGGCGCGGCGCGGCGCCCATCCAGCGCGCCATCCAGGCGGGCGACAGCGAGACCGGGGTCTCCATCATGCAGATGGAGAAGGGCCTGGACACCGGCCCGGTGTACCTGGTGGAGCGCACCCCCATCGCGCCGGACGAGACCGGCGGCAGCCTGCACGACCGGCTCTCCGAGCTGGGCGCCACCGCATTGATGAAGGCCCTGCCGGGGATCGCCGACGGCAGCCTGCAGCCGCAGCCCCAGGACGAGTCGCAGGCGACCTATGCGCACAAGCTGAGCAAGGCCGAGGCCTGGATCGACTGGACCCGCCCAGCGCTGGAGATCGAGCGCCAGGTGCGCGCCTTCAACCCCTGGCCGGTGGCGCAGACCCGCTACGAGGACGCCAGCCTGCGCATCTGGGACGCCTGGGCCATCCCCGGCGAGACCGGCGAGCCGGGCATGGTGATGGCGGCGGGCCGCGAGGGCATCGACGTCTCCACCGGCGAGGGGCTGCTGCGCATCGCCGAGCTGCAGCTCCCCGGGCGGCGCGCCATGCAGGCGCGCGACTTCATCAACGCCCACCCCATCCAGGGCCTGGTGCTGGGTGGCTGACGCCGGCATGGCGTCGCCCGATCCCCGTCTCGCCGCCGTCCGCGCCGTCGCGGAGGTGCTGGGCGGGCGCTCCCTGGACGACGCCCTGGCGCGCCACGCCGAGGTCCTGCCCGGCGGCGAACGCGCCCTGGCGCACGAGCTGGCCTACGGCCTGTGCCGCTGGCACGCCCAGCTCGACGCCCTGGTGGCGACCCGCCTGCGCCGCCCGCTGCGCGGGCGCGACCGCGACATCCGCCTGGCGATGCTGCTCGGCCTCTACCAGCTCATGCACAGCCGCATGCCCCCGCACGCCGCGATCAGCACCGCGGTGGAGCTGGCGCGGCGCCTGGACAAGGCCTGGGCGGTGAAGCTGATCAACGGCGTACTGCGCGGGCTGCAGCGCGACCTCGCCGATCCCGAGGCGCCGCTGCAGGCGCGCATCGCCGCCGATCCCGCGCTGCGCTTCGCCCAGCCGCGCTGGTTCGTGGAGGCGATGCAGGCTGCCTGGCCGCAGCGCTGGGAGACGATCCTGGGGGCGCTGCAGGAACGCGCCCCCATGACCCTGCGCGTCAACCTGGGGCGCATCTCGCGCGAGGCGGCGCGCGAACGCCTGGCGGCGGCCGGCCATCCGGCACGGCCCCTGGAGAGGGTCCCCGAGGCGCTGGTGCTGGAGCGGCCCGCCCCGGTGGAGGCCCTGCCCGGCTTCGCCGAGGGCCTGCTGTCGGTGCAGGACGCGGGGGCCCAGCTCGCGGCCCGCCTGCTCGATCCCCGTCCCGGGCAGCGGGTGCTGGACGCCTGTGCCGCGCCCGGCGGCAAGACCGGTCACATCCTGGAACTGGCGCCGGATCTGGATGTCACAGCCATGGATATCGACCGGCGGCGCCTGGCGCGGGTGCGCGAGAACCTCGATCGCCTGGGGCTGCAGGCGCACCTGGAGGCGGGGGATGCGGCGGCCCCGCCGGCGGCCTGGCGCGAGCGGCCCTTCGACCGCATCCTGGTGGACGCCCCCTGCTCCGCCACCGGGGTGATGCGGCGTCACCCCGACATCCGGCTGCTGCGGCGGCGCGAGGACATCGACGCCCTGGCGGCGCGCCAGGCGGCGATCCTGGAGGCCCTCTGGCCCTGCCTGGCCCCCGGGGGGCGGCTGCTGTACGCCACCTGTTCGCTGCTGCCGCAGGAGAACGAGCAGCGGGTGACCGCCTTCCTGGACGCGCACCCCGATGCGCGTACCATCGAACTGCCCGACGGCTGGGGCCATCCGCGACACCCAGGGAGACAGACCTTGCCCGGCGAGAACACGAGCGACGGCTTCTACTACGCCCTGCTGGAGAAGGGGGATGCCTGAGCGCGCCCGCCCGCTGCTCGCCGGCACCCTGCTGCTCGCCGCGGCGCTGGCCTGGGCGGCCGCCCTCAGCTTCAGCCGGGTGACCCTCACCCTGGGCGAGGACGACCGCATCTATCTCGACGCCCAGATCGGCTACCAGCTCACCCCGGCGGTGAGCGAGGCGCTGGAGAACGGGGTGCCGCTCACCTTCGTCACCCATGTCCAGATGCGCGCCACCGACGCCTGGATCTGGGAGCGGGACGTCGCCGAATACCGGCTGCGCAGCCAGCTCCGCTACCGCCCCCTGTCCGGCCTCTACGAGGTGCGCAACCTGGAGAGCGGCGACAAGCAGGTGTTCGCCACCCGCGAGGCGGCGCTGCGCTACATGGGCCTGATCCGCGACTTCGCCATCGTGGAGCGCAGCCGCCTGGACCTGGACAAGGAATACGAGGTGCGCCTGGAGGCCTATCTGGACATCGAGGCGCTGCCCCTGCCCCTGCGCCCGCGCGCCTATTTCTCGCGCGACTGGCACCTCTCCGCGGAGCCCTGGGTATGGCAGATCCGGCCGTGAAGCGACGCCGCCTGGATCTCTTCGTCACCGGCATGCTGGTGGTGCTGCTGATGGCGGCGCTGCACATGATGAGCGGCGCGGTGCAGCGCTCCGAGGTGCTCGACCCCTGGTTCATGCCGCTGCTCGGCTTCACCGTGCTGGGGCTGGTGGTGCTGGTGGGGCTGGTGGGCTGGAACCTGTGGCAGTTGCTGCGCGAATACCGCCGTCAGGCGGCCGGCGCGCGCCTCAATCTGCGCCTGGTGGTGCTGTTCGTGGTGCTCGCCCTGGCGCCGGTGAGCATCGTCTACATCTACTCCCTGCAGTTTCTCTCCAAGGGCATCGACGGCTGGTTCGACGTGCAGGTGGACAGCGCCATGGAGGACGCCCTGGCGCTCAGCCGCGTCTCCCTGGACCTGCACAAGCGCGAGATGCTGCGCCTGACGCGCAACCTGCTCGGCGCCCTGGAAGACACCGCCCCGGCGGCGCTCAAGCAGGCGGTGGGCGGCCTGCGCGACGCCTCCGGCGCCTTCGAGGTGGACATCTTCACGCGCAAGGGTCGGCTGCTGGCGCTCAGCCACCAGAACCCCGAGGTGCTCACCCCCAGCCCTCCCACCGCGCACATGCTCAAGCAGGTGAAGGAGGGGCGCGACTTCGTCAGCCTGGTGCCGGTCAAGGACGGGCGCATGGTGGTGCGGGTGATGGCGGTGGACCCGCGCGGACGGGACCTGGCGATGCAGGCCATCTATCCGGTGCCGGACGAGCTGAGCCGCCTCACCGGGCGGGTGCAGGACGCCTACGAGGCCTACCGCGAGCGCGCCTATCTGCGCGGCTCCATCAAGTTCAGCTTCGCCCTCACCCTGTCGCTGGTGATGCTGCTTGGCCTGTTCGCCGCCGCCTGGGCCGCCTTCTATACCTCGCGCCGTCTGGTGCGCCCCATCAAGCAGATCGCGCAGGCGACGCGCGCGGTGGCCGCCGGGCGCTACGACGTGCGCGTCCCCCTGCCGCGGGTGCAGGACGAGCTGGCCTTTCTGGTGGACTCCTTCAACCAGATGACCCGCCGCCTGGCGCAGGCGCGCAACCTGGCGGAGGCCAGCCGGCGCGAGCTGGCGGCCCAGCACAAGTACCTGGAGACGGTGCTGGGGGCCATCTCCAGCGGCGTGATCGCGCTCGACCGCAGCGGCCTGATCCGGACCGCCAACCCCGCCTCGGAGGAGATCCTGCGCGTCCCCCTGGCGGAGCTGGAGGGGCGCAACCTGGCGGAGCTGGCGCAGCTCGATCCCGAACTGGCCCCCTTCGTGGAGCGGCTGCGCGAGGCGCTGGACGGCGATCGCCGCGAGGGCAAGGTGGAGATCGTGCTGCACCGCCAGGGCGGGCGCCAGGTGCTGCTCTGCCAGTATTCCCGGCTGCAGCTCGAGGAGGGCGGCGAGGAGGGCCATGTGCTGGTGTTCGACGACGTCACCGAGCTGGTGCAGGCGCAGCGCGACGCCGCCTGGGGCGAGGTGGCGCGGCGCCTGGCGCACGAGATCAAG
>CAZVIG010000084.1:0-7806 GCA_964627395.1 uncultured Sedimenticola sp. | reverse complement strand
CCCGTCCGCTGACCGAGGCCGCCGACCCCCGCGCCCGCCGGGCGCTGCGCGCCTACGACAGCGTGGCGGGGCTGGAGCAGCGCCAATCCCTGGAGATCCTGCGCTTCCACGCCCGCGCCTGAGGGTTTTCTTGGTTCTTCGTTCTTCACCCCTCCTATGGGGAGAAGGGGGAACCTCAGTTTCGAGCTTTTCCCTGCCGCGGACTGCTCCCTCCCCACTTGTGGACGTACAGCCCCGACAGCAGTGCGCCAGGGGGTTAGGAGCGACCGATCCTCTCGCTCCGCAAAGGCGGGCCGCTCGCCGCTCAGGGCGCCGGGTCGGGAATCCGCCGATGGATTTCTTCGATCTCCTCCAACACCTCCTCGCTGAGTTTCAGGTCGATGCTGGCGATGTTCTCGCGTAGCTGTTCCAGGGTGGTGGCGCCGATGATGTTGGCAGTGACGAAGGGCCGGGAGTTGACGAAGGCGAGCGCCATCTGGGCCGGGCTGAGCCCGTGCTTGCGGGCGATGGCGACATAGGAGCGGGTGGCGGAGACGCTGTTCTCGCCGCTGTAACGGCGGTAGTCGGGAAAGCGCTCGAGGCGCGCCTGCGGGCCGGCGCTGCCGTCCAGGTACTTGCCGCTGAGCACGCCGAACCCCAGCGGGGAGTAGGCCAGCAGCCCCACCTGCT
The DNA here is from genome assembly GCA_964627395.1 of uncultured Sedimenticola sp. Lineage (GTDB taxonomy): Bacteria > Pseudomonadota > Gammaproteobacteria > Chromatiales > Chromatiaceae > MONJU. Next base: position 7,137 of record CAZVIG010000084.1, on the reverse strand, counting down.
CGCGCAGGGCCATCTCCGAGAGCCCCACTTCGAACAGCCGGTTGAGCAGGTTGTAGGGGTTCTGGATGGACTGCACCCGTGCCCAGCCTTTCTTCTCGGCCAGGCAGAGGTACTGCATCAGTCCCCAGGGCGTCTCGTTGGAGATGCCGATGTGGCGCACCTTGCCGGCGCGCACGAAGTCGTCCAGCACCTCCAGGGTCTCCTCGATGGACTCGACCTGCTCCTCCTCGATGCGGCTGACGCCGCGTTCGCCGAAGTAGCTGGTGGTGCGCGCCGGCCAGTGCACCTGGTAGAGGTCCACGTAGTCGGTACGCAGGCGGCGCAGGCTGCCCTCAAGAGCCTCGGTCATCTGCTGACGGTTCAGGCGCGGCCCGCCGCGGATGTAGTCCACCCAGCCATTGGTGTTGCCGGCGACCTTGGTGGCGATCACCAGGCGCTCGCGCCCGCCGCGCGCGGTCAGCCATTCGCCGATGATCTCCTCGGTCTTGCCGAAGGTGTCGGCGGTGGGCGGGATGGCGTACAGCTCGGCGGTGTCGATGAAATTGACTCCCTGCGAGAGCGCGTAGTCGAGCTGTTCGAAGGCGTCGCGTGCGCTGTTCTGCACGCCCCAGGTCATGGTGCCCAGGCAGATGACGCTCACCTGCAGGTCGGTGCGGCCCAGTCGGCGGTATTCCATGGCAACCCCTGTGCTATAAAGTTGTCAATAAGGCACAGTTTTACCAGAGGAGCAAGATCAGGATGTCGGAACCCGTCACCACCCAGGGCGAGGGCTGCCCCCCGGAGGATCCCCAGGTCAGCGAGATCGATCTGCGCGACCCATCGCTCTATCTGAACCGGGAACTCACCTGGCTGGCCTTCAACCGGCGCGTGCTGCACGAGGCGGAGGACGAGCGCAACCCGCTGCTGGAGCGGCTCAAGTTCCTGGCCATCGTCAGCTCCAACCTGGACGAGTTCTTCATGAAGCGCATCGGCGGCCTCAAGCAGCAGGTGGGCGCCGGCGTGACCACCCGCACCGTGGACGGCCGCACCCCGCGCGAGCAGATCGCCGAGTGCTACGCGGTGGTGCGCGAGCAGGAGGCGGCGCAGCGCGAGGTGCTGCACGAGCTGCTGGACCGGCTGCGCGAGCACGACATCGCCATCCTCAAGTACGACGAGCTGAGCGCCCAGCAGGTGGGCTATCTGCGCAGCTACTTCCACGACAACATCTTTCCGCTGGTCACCCCCCAGTCCATCGACCCGGCGCATCCCTTTCCCTTCATCTCCAATCTGTCGCTGAACCTGATCGTGCTGGTGCGCTTCCCCGAGGTGGAGGGCAAGACCTCGCTCACCCGGATCAAGATACCCATCGGCGAGGACGTGCCGCGCTTCATCCGCCTGCCGGACAGCCGCCACTTCGTGGCCATCGAGGACGTGGTGGAACACAACCTCAACATGCTGCTGCCGGAGATGGAGGTGGTGCATTCCAATCAGTTCCGGGTCACGCGCAACGCCAACACCGAACGCGACGAGGAGCACGCCGACGACCTGCTGTCGCTGATCGAGTCGGAGCTGCGCGAACGCCGTTTCGCCCCCATCGTGCGCCTGCAGGTGCGCGAGGACATGGACGAGACCACCCGCGGCATGCTGGCCGCGGAGCTGGGGCTGGACGAGAACGCCGACGTGTTCAGCGCCGGCGGCGACATGCTGGCGATGCGCGACCTGTTCCAGATCGCGGCGCTGGACATCCCCGAGCTGCACTATCCGCCCTTCCAGGCGGTGGACCATCCGGGCATTCGGGTAGCGCGCAACATCTTCCACGCGATCCGCGAGCGCGGCCCCTTCCTGCTGCATCATCCCTACGAGTCCTTCAGCAGCTCGGTGGAACGCTTCCTAAAGGAGGCCGCCAACGACCCCAAGGTGCGCGCCATCAAGATGACCCTCTACCGCACCTCCAGCGACAGCAAGGTGGTGGACTACCTGATCCAGGCGGCCAAGAACGGCAAGCAGGTGGCGGTGGTGGTGGAGCTGAAGGCGCGCTTCGACGAGGCGGCCAACATCCGCTGGGCGACCCGCATGGAGGAGGCCGGCATCCACGTCACCTACGGGGTGGTGGGGCTGAAGACCCACTCCAAGATCATCCTGGTGGTGCGCAAGGACTACAACGGCCTGCGCCGCTATCTGCACATCGGCACCGGTAACTACCATGCCGGCACGGCGCGCATGTATTCCGACCTGGGGATGCTCACCAACGACCCGGACATGGGGGTGGACGCCACCGAGCTGTTCAACTATCTCACCACCGGCTACACCCCGGAGCGCTTCTACCGCAAGCTGCTGCCGGCACCCAAGATGCTCAAGGCCGGCCTGCTGGAGCGCATCCGCCGCGAGTGCGAGCTGCACCGCAACGGCACCCCGGGGCTGATCCAGTTCAAGATGAACGCCCTGGAGGACGCCGACATCACCCGCGCCCTCTACGAGGCCTCGCGCGCCGGGGTGCAGGTGGACCTGATCGTGCGCGACACCTGCCGCCTGCGGCCGGGTCTGCCGGGGTTGTCCGAGAACGTGCGGGTGATCTCCATCGTGGGCCGCTTCCTGGAGCATGCGCGGGTGTACTACTTCCGCAACGGCGGCGACGAGGAATATTTCATCGGCTCGGCCGACTGCATGAAGCGCAACCTGGAGTCCCGCGTCGAAGTGGTCGCCCCCGTGGAGTCCGAGACATTGCGCAAGGAGCTGCGCGCCTTCCTGGACGTGCAGCTCGAGGACCATCGCAACGCCTGGGAGATGCAGCCCGACGGCAGCTATGTGCAGCGCCAGCCGCGCACCCCCGAGGAGGAGAAGGGCTGTCAGGACCGCCTGATCGAGATGGCCCACCAGCGGGTCAAGCAGGCCAAGCGCTACCAGATGGGCAAGGTGCGGCGGCGCATCGCGGGACGCAATCTGCGCTGATCTCCCGAGGATTCTTCCTCAAGTATCGTCCCTGTCGGTCGCCAAGGAGGTGAGAAGACCGCAGGACGATTGCCATGAAACAACGCATCACGCCACGTAACGAGGAGCGTCGTCTTCGCGAGGACGACTTCATCGTGTCGCGCACCGATCCCAAGGGGCGCATCACCTATTGCAACCGCATCTTCATGCGCATGGCCGGCTATGCCGAGCACGAGCTGCTGGGGGTGCAGCAGAACATCGTGCGCCATCCGGACATGCCGCGAGGGATGTTCAAGCGGGTATGGGACACCCTCAAGGAAGGGCGCGAGGTGTTCGCCTACATCAAGAATCTTGCCAGCGACGGTTCTTTCTATTGGGTGTTCGCCAACATCACGGTGGACCGGGATCCGGACGGGAAGGTCACCGGCTACTACTCCGTGCGACGCTACCCGCGGGACGACGCCCTGGCGGTGATCGAGCCCATCTACCGCGAGATGCGCCGTATCGAGGCCCAGCACCATCCGCGCGAGCAGATGGATCACTCGCTGGCCTATCTGGACGACCTGCTTCGGCAGAAGGACACGGATTATGAAAGGTTTGTGCTTGCAATCTAGGGTGCGCCTGCTGTGCCACGGCGTCCTCTGGGGCGTGGTGGTCCTGGCGGCGCTGGACACCTGGCGGCACGGGCTCGACCCCTGGCTGCTCCCCCTGTGGCTGTTCCTGGTCGCACTGGCGGGCTATGCCCTGTGGTGGCAACGCCGACCCTTCCAGGTACTGGACCAGGTGACGGGCATCGTGCGCGAGGCGATCCAGGGTCGGTTCGGGCGCCGTATCACGCGCATCCCCAAGATGGGGGAACTGGGCATCCTCGCCTGGGAGATCAACGAGATGCTGGACCAGATGGAGGCCTATTTCCGCGAGGTGGAATCGGCCTTCGAGCATGCGGTGGCCGGTCGTTTCCATCGCTGCGCCCTGGCCGCAGGCCTGCATGGCGAGTTCCGTGCCTCGCTGGAGCGGGTCAACCTGGGGCTGAAGTCGATGGAGGAGAACGCCCTGTTCTTCGCGCGCAACGAGCTGCTGTCCCAGGTCAACGAGATGAACTCCACCAATCTGCTCAAGAACCTCAAGATGAGCCAGCGCGACATGATGGAGGTGACCGAGGGCATGCGCAGGGTGGTGGAGATCGCACGCGGCAACGTGCAGGAGGCCGGCCAGGCGGAGCAGGCCATCCAGGGGGTGACCGCGCGTCTCGAGGAGCTGGCGGAGCGGGTGCGGGCGAGCGGCGAGGCCATCGAGGCCCTGAATGCCCGAGGCGGCGAGATGGGACGCATGACCGCGATGATCGCCGACATCGCCGAACAGACCAATCTGCTGGCACTGAACGCCGCCATCGAGGCGGCGCGCGCCGGCGAGCACGGCCGCGGCTTCGCCGTGGTGGCCGACGAGGTGCGCGCCCTGGCGGCCAATACCAAGCGGGCCACCGACGAGATCACCCGCCTGATCGCCGGTGTGGTGGAGGACACGGGCGGCATGTTGGAGAGCGCGACGCACATGCGGGCCATCGCCGACGAATCGGGTGCCGAGGTGGCGCGGTTCCGCGAACAGTTCGGCCGGCTGTCGCGCTCCGCGGGCGAGACCCTGGCGCGGGTGGACCACGCACTGGACGTCAATTTCGCCCTGCTGGTGAAGATCGATCACATGGTCTACAAGCAGAACGGCTATATGGCCATTCATTCCGGTGCCGATTCCGAGTCGGCGCAGGCGGTGTCGGTGGATCATACCCGGTGCCGTCTCGGTCACTGGTACTACGAGGCGGCGGAGGCGGAACGCTTCCGCTCCACGCCCGCCTTCAAGGCCCTGGAGGCGCCTCATGCGCAGGTGCATCGGCACACCCATGAGGCGGTGCGCCTGCTGGGCGAGGACTGGCAGTTCGACGCCGACATGAAGGCCGAGATCGTGCGGCACTTCGCGGAGGCGGAGGTCGCCAGCGACGAGGTGATGCGCCTGATGACCGAGATGGTCCGGCAGCGCGACCAGACCGACTGAGCCCGTCTCAGGCCAGCAGGCGTTCCAGCAGGCGTTCGTAGAGGGTCGAGAGGGTGTCCAGCTCGGCCACCCCGACGCACTCGTTCACCTTGTGGATGGTGGCGTTGACCGGCCCCAGCTCCAGCACCTGGGCGCCGGTGGGGGCGATGAAACGCCCGTCGGAGGTGCCGCCGGCGGTGGACAGTTGGGTCTCCAGTCCGGTCACCTCGCGGATCGCGGCCTGTGCCGCTTCCACCAGCTCGCCGGCCGGGGTGAGGAAGGGGTTGCCCGAGAGGGTCCAGTCGATTTCATAGTCCAGGCCGTGCCGGTCGAGGATGGCCTGCACGGTCTCGCGGATGCGTGTCTCGTCGGTCTCGGTGGAGAAGCGCAGATTGAACAGCACCTCCAGCTCGCCGGGGATGACGTTGGTGGCCCCGGTACCGGCATGGATGTTGGAGATCTGGAAGGTGGTGGGCGGAAAGAAGTCGTTGCCCCGGTCCCATTCCACCGCCGCCAGCTCGGCCAGCGCCGGCAGGGCCTGGTGCACCGGATTGCGCGCCAGTTGCGGATAGGCCACATGGCCCTGGATGCCATGCACCACCAGGCGTGCACCCAGGGAACCGCGGCGGCCGTTCTTGACCACGTCGCCCACCTGCTCGCTGGAGGAGGGCTCGCCCACCAGGCACCAGTCGATCTTCTCGCCACGCGCCTCCAGGGTCTCCACCACCTTCACGGTGCCGTCCACCGCCGGACCTTCCTCGTCGCTGGTGATCAGGAAGGCGATGGAGCCTCGATGATCGGGATGCCGCGCCACGAAGCGCTCGGTGGCGGTGACCATGGCCGCGAGCGAGCCCTTCATGTCCGCCGCCCCGCGCCCGTACAGCATTCCGTCGCGGATCTCGGGGGCGAAGGGGTCGGAGGTCCATTCCTCCAGCGGGCCGGGCGGCACCACGTCGGTGTGGCCGGCGAAGCAGAACAGCGGCCCGTCGCTGCCGCGCCGTGACCAGAAGTTGTCCACCTCGCCGAAGCGCAGCGCCTCGTTGACGAAGCCCAGCGCCGCCAGGCGTTCCATCATCAGGGCCTGACAGCCCGCATCCTCGGGGGTGACCGAGGGGCGGCGGATCAGGTCGATGGCCAGTTCGAGTGTTTCGGACATATCGTTTAGGGGGTCAACCACAGAGGACACAGAGTACACAGAGGCCCGAAAGCCATTCTTGGCGGGCCCCCTCATTGCCCGCGCTGGCGGGGGAGGGGGTTGCCGGTTTCACATCGGGTCTCTCTGCGATCTCTGTGTCCTCTGTGGTGAGTGTCATTGGAAAAGCGCCTGATACTGCTCCGGCTTGAAGCCGACATGGATGCTGCCGTCATCGAGCACCAGCACCGGACGCTTGATGATGCTGGGCGTCTCCAGCATCACCTCGACGGCCTTCTGTTCGTCCATGCTGTCGCGTATCTCTTGCGGCAGCTTGCGCCACATCATGCCGCGGCGGTTGAGCAGGGTCTCCCAGCCCACCTGTTCGATCCAGCGGCGCAGGGTGGCCTCGTCGATGCCTTCCTTCTTGTAGTCGTGGAATTCGTAGCCGATGCCATGCTCGGCCAGCCAGGCGCGGGCCTTTTTCATGGTGTCGCAGTTCGGTATGCCGTAGAGCCTTATCATGGGTTTCCTCGATCAACCCCAGAGGACACCGAGTGCATGGAGTGGCATGGGCCGGTTGCCTGTGACTCCAAGTGGATGCCGGTGGCCCTGACGAAAAGCCAGAAGGTCCTCTGTGATCTCTGTGTCCTCTGTGGTGAGTCTGTCTCAAATGTCCCGCAGCAGCTCGTTGATGCCGACCTTGGAGCGGGTCTTCTCGTCCACGCGCTTGACGATCACCGCGCAGTAGAGGCTGTACTTGCCGTCCTTGGAGGGCAGGTTGCCCGGCACCACCACGGCGCCGGCGGGCACGCGGCCGTAGAGGATCTCGTCGTTCTCGCGGTCGTAGATGCGGGTGGACTGGCCGATGTAGACGCCCATGGAGACCACCGCGCCCTCTTCGACGATGACGCCCTCGACGATCTCGGAACGGGCGCCGATGAAGCAGTTGTCCTCGATGATGGTGGGCGCGGCCTGCAGGGGCTCGAGCACGCCGCCGATGCCGACGCCGCCGGACAGGTGCACGTTCTTGCCGATCTGGGCGCAGGAGCCCACCGTGGCCCAGGTGTCCA
>CAZVIG010000083.1:2439-7811 GCA_964627395.1 uncultured Sedimenticola sp. | reverse complement strand
CACCTGTGCTTCGCCCATCACGCCGTCCCCCTCCTGACCTCCCCCGCAGGCGAGGAAGGGGCAGCCCAGGCGGTTCTTCACGATGGCCTGCGGTGCTGCGGCAACGAAGTTTTGGAGCGGTCACGCCCTTTGTGGGAGCGGCTTCAGCCGCGACAAGAAGGCCGGTGTTGCATCGGCGTCGGGGCTGAAGCTCCTCCCCCTAAGAACGGCCCATCTTCAGGTCAGCGACTTTCCACCTGTGGCTCGGGCAGGGGGAACAGCTCGTCCATGGGCACGCTGAGGCCGTTCGCCAGCACCAGCCGGGCGTGGCTGCGGTTCAGCTCGCGGTGCGAGCGCACGCCGCAGCTATGGGCGATGATGCCCACCTCGCGCACCATGTTGCGCACATAGTTGGCCACCCGCTGCGCCTTGTCCTCGGGCACCAGGCCGCGCTGCAGGCGGGGGTCGTGGGTGGTGATGCCGGTGGGACAGGTGTTGCGGTTGCACTGCAGGGCCTGGATGCAGCCGAGGGCGAACATGAAGCCGCGCGCGCTGGCCACGAAGTCGGTGCCGGCGCACAGCGCCCAGGCCACGTCGGTGGGGTTGATCAGCTTGCCCGAGGCCACCACGCGGATGCGCCCGCGCAGGCCGTATTCGTGCAGCTTGTTCACCAGCAGGGGCAGGGCCTCGGTGATCGGCAGGCCCACCGCGTCCATTAGCGGCATGGGGGCGGCCCCGGTGCCGCCCTCGGCGCCGTCCACGGTGATGAAGTCGGGGGCGCTCTCCGTGCCGCGCTCGCCGATGGCCCGGAACAGGCGGTCGAGCATCAGCGGCGAGCCGATCACCGTCTTGATCCCCACCGGCTTGCCGGTGACCACGCGCACCCGGTCGATCATGTCCAGCAGGTCGTCGAAGCTGTCGATCTCGGGATGGCGGTTGGGGCTGACGGCGTCCTCGCCGGGGCGGATGCCGCGGATGCGCGCGATCTCCTCGGTCACCTTGGCGCCCGGCAGGATGCCGCCCTTGCCGGGCTTGGCGCCCTGGCTGAGCTTGATCTCGAACATGCGCACCTGCGGCAGGGCGGCCAGCTCGCGCAGCCGGTCGTCGCTGAGGCGGCCCTCGGGATCGCGCACCCCATGCTTGGCGGTGCCGATCTGGAACACGATGTCGCAGCCCCCCTCCAGGTGGTAGGGCGAGAGCCCGCCCTCGCCGGTGTTCAGCCAGCAGCCGGCCTGCGCGGCGCCCTGCGAGAGCGCCCGCACCGCGGGGCGGGAGATGGCGCCGTAGCTCATGCCCGAGACATTGATCAGCGAAGCGGTGGTATAGGGATGGGGGCAGTCGGGACCGATGGTGAGCGGGGCGGGCGGCACCGCGTCCTCGCCCAGGGTGGGAAAGGTGCAGTTGACGAACAGCACGCTGCCGGGGCGGTGCAGGTCGCGGGTGGAGCCGAAGGCCACGGTATTGTCCAGGTTCTTGGCGGCGCGGTACACCCAGGAGCGCTGGGCGCGGTTGAAGGGCATCTCTTCGCGGTCCATGGCGAAGAAGTACTGGCGGAAGAATTCGCCCAGGTGTTCGAAGAAGTAGCGAAAGCGCCCGATCACCGGGTAGTTGCGGCGGATGGCGTGGCGGGTCTGGCGCACGTCCACCACATAGGCCGCGGCCGCCCACAGCACCAGCAGGCCGAGGGTGAAGACGAACAGCGCCGCCAGCAGCTCCAGGCTGGCGAGGAGGAACTGACCGAGGTTGTCGGGCATCGCAGGGGCTCCGGTGCTGCGGTATGGGAACTGACCGGGTCGGGGCCGCGTCCGTTTCGCGTCTGCCGCCCGCGCCGGGGCGGCGTCTGGCCTTCTCTTGTCCCGGATCAAGGGCGCGTCCTTGAAGTCTGCCCCCTTCGGCGCCATAGATAAAGGGTCGTTACCCAACCGAGGAGAAGAATCGATGGCAACCCGGGAAATCGCGAAGGAACACCTGAAGGACTATTTCGACCACTTCAGCATGGTCATGCCCACTGAGCTGGTGGAGATCGAAGTGGCGGGCCTGGATCTGGGAGACCAGATCGAGGCGGAATGGGCGCCGCTGACCGGCATCAGCTACGACCCCAAGGACGACGTAGTGGTGGTGGAGCTGGAGGACGGCAAGGTCCAGCACAGCATCCGCGCGCCCGCCGAGGTGGTGGTCGAGGAGGACGACAGCGGCATCCACAGCATCAGCATCCGCTGCGGCGAGGGCCATCTGCACGTGCTGCGTCTGAAGGAGCCGCGCCTGCTGCCGGAAAAGGACTGATCAGCGGCGCCGGCCGCGTCCCGGCCCGCCGGAGCGGCGTCCCTTCTGTTCGGAGCGATCGTGGCGGGTGCGGAAGGGGCGTCCGCCCGATGCCTTGGCGCCGCCGGTGCCGGACGGCTGCCAGCGCGGCACCAGGTGGCGCTTGCCGTTGCCGATGAGGTCGCTACGGCCCATGCGCTGCAGCGCCTCGCGCAGCAGCGGCCAGTTCTCCGGGTCGTGATAGCGCAGGAAGGCCTTGTGCAGCCGCCGCTGGCGATAGCCCTTGGCGGAGAACACCCGCTCGCCGTTGCGTCGCACCCGTCGCAGCGGGTTGTGACCGGAGTGCCACATCGCGGTGGCGAGCGCCATGGGCGAGGGCAGGAAGGCCTGCACCTGGTCGGCGCGGAAGCCGTTGCGCTTCAGCCACAGCGCCAGCTCCAGCATGTCCTCGTCGCTGGTGCCCGGATGGGCGGCGATGAAGTAGGGGATCAGGTACTGTTCCTTACCCGCCTGGCGCGAGTATTTGTCGAACATCGCCTTGAAGCGGTCGTAGGTGCCGATGCCCGGCTTCATCATCTTCGACAGCGGGCCGGGCTGGATGTGCTCGGGGGCGATCTTGAGATAGCCGCCCACATGGTGGCTCACCAGCTCGCGCACGTATTCCGGGGTGCGTACCGCGATGTCGTAGCGCAGGCCGGAGGCGATCAGCACCTTCTTAACCCCGGGCAGTTCGCGTGCCTTGCGGTAGAGCCGCACCAGGGGCGTCTGGTCGGTGTTCAGGTTCTTGCAGATGCCGGGATAGACGCAGCTCAGGCGGCGGCAACTCGCCTCGATCTTCGGGTCCTTGCAGTGCAGCCGCCACATGTTGGCGGTGGGGCCGCCGAGGTCGGAGATCACCCCGGTGAAGCCGGGGGTGCGGTCGCGGATCTCCTCGATCTCGCGCAGGATGGACTGCTCGGAACGGTTCTGGATGATGCGCCCCTCGTGCTCGGTGATGGAACAGAAGGAACAGCCGCCGAAGCAGCCGCGCATGATGTTCACTGAGAAGCGGATCATCTCGTAGGCGGGGATGCGGGCCTCGCCGTAGGCGGGGTGCGGCACCCGCTGGTAGGGCAGCTCGAACACCCGGTCCAGCTCCGGGGTGGTGAGCGGCAGCGGCGGCGGGTTGAGCCATACCTCGCGGTCGCCGTGACGCTGCACCAGGGCGCGCGCATTGCCGGGGTTGGACTCGAGATGCAGGATGCGCGAGGCGTGGGCGTACAGCACCGGGTCGTCGCGCACCTGTTCCCAGGAGGGGATGCGCACCACGCAGCGCTCGCGCTGCAGGCCGCGGGGACGGCGGGAGAAATGCACCACCTGGGCCTCCCCCTGTCGGTCTCCCCCGCAGGCGGCCTGTCCCTTCTCGCCCGGTGCGGCAGGTCCTGCGGGAGTCTCGGCATAGGGGTCCGGGTGCGGATCCACCGGCCCCGGCTCGTCGATGCTGGAGGAGTCGATCACCGTCCAGCCGTCGGGCACCCGCTTGCGCACGAAGGCGGTGCCGCGCAGGTCGCGGATCGCATGGATGGGCTCTCCCGCGGCCAGGCGGTGCGAAAGTTCCACGATGGCGCGCTCCGCGTTGCCGTAGAGCAGCAGATCGGCGCGCGCGTCCAGCAGCACCGAGCGTCGCACCTTCTCCTGCCAGTAGTCGAAATGGGCGATGCGGCGCAGACTGGCCTCGATGCCGCCGATCACGATGGGCACGTCGCGGTAGGCCTCGCGGCAGCGCTGGGAATAGACGATCACCGCCCGGTCCGGCCGCTTACCGCCGATGTTCCCCGGGGTGTAGGCGTCGTCGGAACGGATCTTGCGGTCCGCGGTGTAGCGGTTGACCATGGAGTCCATGTTGCCCGCGGTGACGCCGAAGTAGAGGGTCGGGCGTCCCAGACGCCGGAAGTCGTCGGGCGAGCGCCAGTCGGGCTGGGCGATGATGCCCACCCGGAAGCCCTGCGCCTCCAGCACCCGGCCGATCACCGCCATGCCGAAGCTGGGATGGTCCACATAGGCGTCGCCGGTGACCAGTATGATGTCGCAGGCGTCCCAGCCGAGCGCGTCCATCTCCTCCCGCGACATGGGCAGGAAGGGCGCCGGGCCGAACTTGTGGGCCCAGTGACGGCGATAGCTGAAGATGGGCTTGGGCGTTTCCACGGTATCTGCGCGGTAGCGACGGATGAGCGCAGTTTAGTGTGAAAGCGGAGCCAGAGGACACAGAGTTTCTCGGGGTGTCGTATTCGGGACCGCTCCTCCGCGGGAGCGGCTTCGGCCACGACTGGCGACGAACACGATTCGTAAATCCAACCGCAACGACTCAGAGGAGAACCACCCGATGCACGGCAAACGCATCCTTCTTTCACTGGCGGCCCTCGGGCTTCTGGCCGGCTGTACCCAGGAGACCCAGAACAAGCTCGGTCGCGCCATCCAGAACTGGACCGGCACCAACGGCGTCCTGGAGGTGTATGCCGGCGACAAGCTGGTGCGCCGCTTCATCGAGATCGACAAGCTCACCACCGCCAACGCCACCCAGGGCTCGGGCTCGCGCCCCTACCGCTTCGGCTACGGCGTGTTCGACGAGAACCTCAACATGCGTCGCGATCCGGGCGAGAAGAAGGTGTACTTCGAGATCAGCGACTATTCCACGCCCTACGTCTTCTTCGAGAACCCCTATTGAGGCCGCAGGCGCAAACTCCCCGGCACGAGCCGGGGAAAGCGCGTATAGTGGCGCGTCCTGCTGTGTTACCCGGGCTGTTCGCCCGGCCGTCCGACGACCCACAGCATCCATTAGACGAGAGGCTGTGAGTCATGAATCACCACGATGCCGGGTTTTCGGACCTGGATCTCCCCGATCCCCTTTTGCGTGCCGTCCGCGAGGCCGGTTACCAGACCCCTTCCCCCATCCAGAGCGCCTGCATCCCGCTGCTGCTAGCCGGGCATGATCTGCTCGGCCAGGCCCAGACCGGCACCGGCAAGACCGCCGCCTTCGCCCTGCCGCTGCTGGCGCGCGTCGATCCGGCGCAGCGTCGGCCGCAGTTGCTGGTGCTGGCGCCCACCCGCGAGCTGGCGCTGCAGGTCGCCGAGGCGATGCAGTCCTATGCCCG
>CAZVIG010000083.1:0-2339 GCA_964627395.1 uncultured Sedimenticola sp. | reverse complement strand
GCGCCAGGTGGCGCTGTTCTCGGCCACCATGCCGACCGCGATCCGGCAGGTCGCCGAACGCCACCTGCGCGATCCGCGTCTGGTGAAGATCCGCACCGCCACCAGCACTGCGGCCACCATCCGCCAGCGCTGCTGGGTGGCCTCCGGCATGCACAAGCTGGACGCCCTGACCCGCATCCTGGAAACCGAGGACAGCGACGGGGTGATCGTCTTCGTGCGCACCCGCAACGCCACCGCCGAGCTGGCGGAGAAGCTCAGGGCGCGGGGATTCTCCGCCGAGGCGCTCAACGGCGACGTGCCCCAGGTGCAGCGCGAGAAGACGGTACAGCGCCTCAAGGACGGGCGCATCGACATCCTGGTGGCCACCGACGTGGCGGCGCGCGGCCTGGACGTCTCGCGCATCAGCCATGTGGTCAACTACGACATTCCGCACGACACCGAATCCTATGTCCACCGCATCGGCCGCACCGGTCGGGCGGGGCGCGCCGGCGAGGCGATCCTGTTCGTGGCGCCGCGTGAGCGTCGCCTGCTGAAGGCCATCGAACGCGCCACCGGTCAGCCGATCGAGACCATGCAGATCCCCTCGGTGGCGCAGGTCAATGCGGCCCGTCTGGCGCGCTTCAAGGCGCGCATCGTCGAGGCCCTGGACAGGTCCGGGGAGCAGGCACCGTTCGAGCGACTGGTGCGCGAGATCCAGGCGGAACGCCAAGCCGACCCGGTGCGGATCGCCGCGGCGCTGGCGGCCCTGCTGCAGGGAGAGCAGCCGTTGCTGCTGCCGGAGAAGCCCGAGCGGGCGCCCCGCGACAATCGCCGTGACGCCGTTCCTCAGCGGGCTGCGCGCCGCGAACGCCAGGCCGCGACCCGGCCGGTGGAGGACGCCCCGCAGGCGCTGCGCGAACACCCCGAGGTTCCCATGGAACGCTTCCGCATCGAGGTGGGGCGGGAGCATGGGGTGCGGCCCGGCAACATCGTGGGCGCGATCGCCAACGAGGCGGAGCTGGAGAGCCGCTACATCGGCCGGATCCGCATCTTCGACGACCATTCGGTGCTGGACCTGCCGGCCGGCATGCCGGCGGAAACCTTCCGCGACCTGCAGAAGGTCTGGGTGTGTCAGCGCCAGCTTCGGATCAGCCGTGTGGATGGTGGTGGCGAGACCGCCCGTGGAAGGGATGCGCGGGCGACCCGCCGCCCGGCGGGCCGTCGCCAGGCCCCGACCCGCCCGAAGCGGGAGCGGCTGGGACTGCGCAGTGCCGGGCGGGAATGACGGCGCTGCAGTCCCGCCGGTATCCCTTGGGGAACGGAAGCGGCCTCAGCGCCGAAAGCGCCGCGCGATCCAGTAGTCCAGGCTCAGGTAGCGGCCGGCGCCGTAGAAGAACAGCACCAGCAGCATGATGAAGTAGGTGGCGGCGAATTCGATGCCGTTGTTCAGGATCACGAATTCGCCCGAGCTGGTGAGCCAGTCGTAGTTGCCGTACTGCTGCAGGATGGCGTTGGCCCGCTCCAGCTTCTCCGCGGCCTCCGGGCCTTCCGCGATGGCGGCCCAGCCGTTCTCCCAGTGCACCGTGACCATCGCCACCACCATGGTCACCATCAGAGGGATGCTGATCCAGCGCGTGGCCAGGCCGATCACCAGCAGCACCGCGCCGCCCGCCTCGGCGAGGGCGGCGGCCCAGGCCATCAGTTCCGGATAAGGCAGGCCCAGGCCCCAGTCGGGGTTGCCGAACCAGGCGATGGTGTCCTCCATGCTGGCGAGCTTTTTGGTGCCGGCCATCCAGAAGATGGGGGCCAGGTAGAGGCGGATCGCCAGGAGGGGGAGAAAGTCCAGGGCGCGGGTGGCGTCGAGCAGGTCTTGCAGGCGGTTCAGCAGGCGGATCATGCCGGTCTCCTCTCCGGTGGTCGGGTGCCGAGCAGGATGTTGCGCTGCTTCAGGTCCGCCAGCAGTGCGGCGCCGGCCTCGACGACCGACTGCGGACGGGGATGCTGCAATGCCTCGGCGATGTGCTTCAGGCAATCCAGACCGGAGAGGGTGGGGTTTTCTTTCAGCAGGGTGAGCAGTTGCTGGGTGACGGCGTTGATCTCTAGAAAGTGCACCGCGTCCTCGCGGTCGCGGTACACCACCAGGTGGGTGGGCTCGGGGGGCGGCGTCTCTGGCAGATAGTCGGGGCCGATGCGGTGGACCGGGAAGCGATAGCTGGGATGCCAGGCGGTGGGCGCCACCACCGGGTGCTGCGCGAGCAGGTCGCCGTTGGGGTCGAAGTCGGCCAGATCGCGGTCCGCGTCGCTGATGGCCACCGCCAGCTCGGCGTATTCCCAGTGCGCCAGTTCCGCCAGGAAAGGCG
>CAZVIG010000082.1:0-7813 GCA_964627395.1 uncultured Sedimenticola sp. | reverse complement strand
GATCCCTACATCAACGTGGATCCGGGCACCATGAGCCCCTTCCAGCACGGCGAGGTGTTCGTCACCGACGACGGCGCGGAGACCGACCTGGACCTGGGCCACTACGAGCGGTTCATCCGCACCACCATGGGGAAGAACAACAACTTCACCACCGGCCAGATCTACGACCAGGTGATCCGCAAGGAGCGCCGCGGCGAATACCTGGGCGCCACGGTGCAGGTGATCCCGCATATCACCAACCAGATCAAGGAGTGCGTCCGTGTGGGCGCGGACGGAGCCGACGTGGTGCTGGTGGAGATCGGCGGCACCGTGGGCGACATCGAGTCGCTGCCCTTTCTGGAGGCGATCCGCCAGATGGGAGTGGAACTAGGGCGCGAGAACGCCATGTTCGTGCACCTCACCCTGGTCCCCTACATCCCCGCCGCGGGCGAGATCAAGACCAAGCCCACCCAGCACTCGGTGAAGGAGCTGCGCTCCATCGGCATCCAGCCGGACGTGCTGCTGTGCCGCGCCGACCGCCCCATCCCCGAGGGCGAGCGGCGCAAGATCGCCCTGTTCACCAACGTCCCCGAGCGGGCGGTGATCTCGGCGGTGGACGCCGACAGCATCTACCGCATCCCGCTGCTGCTGCGCGAGCAGGAGCTGGACGACATCGTGGTGGAGCAACTGGGCCTGGAGGTGCCCCCGGCGGATCTCAGCGAATGGCAGGCGGTGGTGGACGGTCTGGAGCACACCGAGGGCGAGGTGGACATCGCCATGGTGGGCAAATATGTCGACCTCACCGAGTCCTACAAGTCGCTCAACGAGGCCCTGATCCACGCCGGCATCCGTGCCCGGCGCAAGGTCAACATCCACTACATCGACTCCGAGGAGCTGGAGCGCGACGAGACCCTGCAGGAACTGCACGGCATGGACGCCATCCTGGTGCCGGGCGGTTTCGGCGAGCGCGGCGTGGAGGGCAAGATCGCCGCCGCCCGCTTCGCGCGCGAGAACCGCATCCCCTACCTGGGGATCTGTCTGGGCATGCAGGTGGCGGTGATCGAGTACGCGCGCCATGTGGCGGGCCTGGAGGGGGCGCATTCCACCGAGTTCGTGCGCGACACCCCGCACCCGGTGATCGCCCTGATCACCGAATGGCTCAACCCCGACGGCACCGTGGAGCAGCGTAGCGAGAACACCGATCTGGGCGGCACCATGCGTCTCGGCGCCCAGCCCTGCAAGCTGGCCAAGGGCACCATCTCGCGGCGGCTCTACGGCAAGGACGTGATCCGCGAGCGCCACCGCCATCGCTACGAGTTCAACAACGGTTACCGCCAGGACCTGGAGGACGCCGGCCTCAAGGTGGCGGGCACCTCCATCGACGGCCGTCTGGTGGAGATCATCGAGATTCCCGATCATCCCTGGTTCGTCGCCTGCCAGTTCCATCCCGAGTTCACCTCCACGCCGCGCTACGGTCATCCGCTGTTCAGCGGCTTCCTCGAGGCGGCGCTGGCGCAGCGCGAACAGCGCGGCGCCGAGGTCAAGACGGCATGAAGCTGTGCGGATTCGAGGTGGGCATCGACCGCCCGCTGTTCCTGATCGCCGGCACCTGCGTCATCGAGAGCGAGCAGTCCGCCCTGGACGTGGCGGGACGGCTGGCCGAACTCACCACCGAGCTGGGCGTGCCCTTCATTTACAAGTCGTCTTTCGACAAGGCCAACCGCTCCTCGCACGAGAGCTTTCGCGGACCGGGCCTGGAGGAGGGGCTGCGCATCCTGCAGCAGGTGCGCGAGCAGATCGGCGTGCCGGTGCTCACCGACGTCCATGAGGATACCCCGCTGGACGAGGTGGCGGAGGTGGTGGACGTGCTGCAGACGCCGGCCTTCCTGTGCCGCCAGACCAACTTCATCCAGAACGTGGCGCGCACCGGCCGGCCGGTGAACATCAAGAAGGGCCAGTTCCTCGCTCCCTGGGACATGGCCAACGTGGCGGCCAAGGCGCGCGCCACCGGCAACGAGCAGATCATGCTCTGCGAGCGCGGGGTGAGCTTCGGCTACAACACCCTGATCTCGGACATGCGCGGCCTGGCGGTGATGCGCGAGACCGGCTGTCCGGTGGTGTTCGACGCCACCCATTCGGTGCAGCAGCCGGGCGGTCGCGGCACCAGCTCCGGCGGCGAGCGCCAGCACGTGCCCGTGCTGGCCCGGGCCGCGGTGGCTGCCGGCGTCTCGGGGCTGTTCATGGAGACCCACCCGGACCCGGACAAGGCCCTCTCCGACGGCCCCAACTCCTGGCCCCTGGGGCGCATGCGCGAGCTGCTGGAGACCCTGGTGGCCCTCGACCAGGCGGTCAAGTCGCGGGGCTTCATCGAGGCCGGACTGTAGCGGCCGCAACGGAATTTCGTCGTACTGATTCGTCGTTTTTCAAGGAGTCATCATGTCTGAGATCATCGAAGTTCGCGCGCGCGAGATCCTCGATTCGCGGGGCAATCCCACCGTCGAGGCCGACGTGATCACCGCCGAGGGCGCCATCGGGCGCGCGGCCGTGCCCTCCGGCGCCTCGACCGGTTCGCGCGAGGCACTGGAACTGCGCGACGGCGACCCGGCCCGCTACGGCGGCAAGGGCGTGCTCAAGGCGGTGGGCAACGTCAACGGCGAGATCGCCGACCGCCTGCGCGGCATGGATGTGGGCGATCAGCAGGCGCTGGACCAGGCCATGATCGAGCTGGACGGCACCGAGAACAAGACCCGCCTCGGCGCCAACGCCATCCTCGCCGCCTCCCTGGCGGCGGCCCATGCCGCTGCCCAGGAGCAGGCGATGGCCCTGTTCCAGTACCTGGGCGAGGGCAGCTACCGCATGCCGGTGCCGATGATGAACATCATCAACGGCGGCGAGCACGCCGACAACAGCGTGGACCTGCAGGAGTTCATGATCGTGCCCGCCGGCGCCGGCTCCCTGCGCGAGGCGGTGCGCTACGGCGCTGAGATCTTCCATGCGCTCAAGTCGGTGCTGGGCGCACGCGGCCTGGCCACCACGGTCGGCGACGAGGGCGGTTTCGCCCCCAACCTGCGCTCCAACGTGGAGGCCATCGAGGTGATCCTGGAGGCCATCGAAAAGGCGGGCTACAAGGCGGGCGAGGACGTCTGGCTGGCGGTGGACGCCGCCAGCTCCGAGTTCTACCGCGACGGCCAGTACGTCCTCGCCTCCGAGGGACGCTCCTTCGACGCCGCCGGCTTCGTGGACTTCCTCGCCTCCTGGGTGGATCAGTATCCCATCCTCTCCATCGAGGACGGTATGGACGAGAGCGACTGGGACGGCTGGAAGCTGCTCACCGAACGCCTGGGCAAGCGCGTCCAACTGGTGGGCGACGACCTGTTCGTGACCAACACCCGCATCCTGGCCCAGGGGATCGAGCGCGGTGTGGCCAACTCCATCCTGATCAAGCTCAATCAGATCGGCACCCTCAGCGAGACCCTGGCCGCGATCCGCATGGCGCAGGATGCCGGCTACACCGCCATCATCTCGCACCGCTCCGGCGAGACCGAGGACACCACCATCGCCGACCTGGCGGTCGCCACCGCGACCGGCCAGATCAAGACCGGCTCGCTGTCCCGCTCCGACCGGGTGGCCAAATACAACCAGCTCATGCGCATCGAAGAGGCGCTGGGCGACGAGGCCGTATGGGCGGGCAAGGACGCATTCTCCTGTTTCTGAAGCGGCGGGCCCTCCTGCCGCCGTCCCGTGCGAGGGCCCCTTCGGGGGCCTTCCTGCGTGCAGGAGGGCCGGCATGAGCTGGCCGCTGCGCTGGCTGTTCCTGGTGCTGTTGCTGCTGTTCCTGGGGCTGCAGTACCGACTCTGGTTCGGCCCCGGCAGCCTCGCCGAGGTGTACCGGCTGGAGCGTGAACTGGCCGAGCAGCGACGCCAGACCGAGGCCCTGCAGGCGCGCAACGAGGCGCTGCGCGCCGAGGTGGAGAGCCTGCGCCACGACGACGACGCCATGGAGGCACGGGCCCGCGAGCAGCTCGGCCTGATCCGCGAGGGCGAGACCTATTTCCAGCTCCTGGAGGGAGAGGACGCCGATGAGTGAGCCGCGTCACTGGGCGGTGATGCCCGCCGCCGGGGTGGGGCGGCGCATGGGCAGCGAGATCCCCAAGCAATACCTGCCCCTGGCCGGGCGCCGGGTGATCGACCACAGCGTGGAGCGTCTGCTGCTGCATCCGGCCATCGACGGCCTCTATCTTGCGCTGGACGAGGCGGACCGCTGGTGGGACCAGACCGAGTTCGCCGGTCATCCCGATCTGGTACGGGTCCCTGGCGGCGCGGAACGCGCCGACTCCGTGCTCAACGCACTGGAGGCCCTCCTGCGGCGTGCCGATCCGGACGACTGGGTGCTGGTGCACGATGCCGCGCGTCCCTGCGTGCGCCGCGCCGACATCGATCGCCTGGTCGAGACGGTCACCGCCAGCGGCGCCGTGGGCGGCCTGTTGGGCATGCCGGTGCGCGACACCATGAAGCGTGCCACCGCCGATGGGCGGGTGCAGGAGACGGTACCCCGCGAAGGGCTGTGGCACGCCTTCACCCCGCAGATGTTCCGGCTCGGCATGTTGCACCAGGCCCTGCGCGACGCCTTGGCCGCCGGCGCCGCGGTCACCGACGAGGCCAGTGCCATGGAGCACGCCGACCACACCCCCCTGATGGTCGAAGGCCATCCCGACAACATCAAGATCACCCGCCCCGGCGATCTGGAACTGGCGGCCTTCCATCTGTCGCAGACGGCGTGAATCTTTACCGGGAAAAGGGCGGGGGCCCTGTTCGATCCAATACCGCCAGCGCATTGGCTGTGGTGCGCTCGGCAATCGCCTCGGCCGGTTCCGGGCGCAGTTCCGCCAGGGTGAGGAGTACCTCCGGCAGATAGGCGGGGCTGTTGCGCTCGTAACGGTGGCAGAAGCCGCTCATGTCGGGGGCGTCGGTCTCCAGTACCAGCGCGTCTAGCGGCAGACCGGTGGCCAGCTCGTGCAGATGGCGCGCATTGGGGTAGGTGAGCATGCCGCCGAAGCCGAGCCGGAACCCCCGGTCCAGGTAGCGCGCGGCCTGCTGTTGGCTGCCGTTGAAGGCGTGGCAGAAGCCGCCGACCAGGTCGAAACGCCGCAGGGTGGTGAGCATGGCATCGTGCGCCTTGCGTACATGCAGCACCACCGGCAGGCGGTGCCGCTCCGCGATCGCCAGTTGCGCCTCGAGCAGTGCCTGCTGTCGCTCCCGATCCAGGTCCAGGTGGTAGTCCAGGCCGATCTCGCCGATCGCCGCTGGCCGCCGGTCCTCGATGAAACGTTCCAGCGCCGGCAGATCCTGCTCCAGGTCGTGCTGCGCCAGCGCCACCGGGTGCAGGCCGATGGCGGGATACAGGCCCTCGTCCACCCCGCACAGGGCCCAGAGTCCCTCCCAGCCGGCGCGGGTCACCGCCGGTACCAGCAGCCGGCGCACGCCTGCGGCGCGGGCCTCGCGCAGCACCGCCCCGCGATCGTCGTCGAAGGCGCCCAGGTTCAGGTGGCAGTGGGTGTCGAACAGTTCCATCGGCCTCGCCTGTAATGGCCCTGCGACATGCAGGGTCATAAGCATAGCGAAATCCAGGCCGGTTGGTCTTGGGTCCTTCGGGCCTGGGGTAAGATGGGGGCTCTCCTAAGCCCGAGAGGATCCCCATGCGCATAGGACACGGCTACGACGCGCACCGTTTCTGCGAGGGCGATGCGGTGGTGATCGGCGGGGTGCGCATACCGCACGATCACGGCCTCGCCGCCCATTCCGACGGCGACGTGCTGCTGCACGCCGTCTGCGACGCCCTGCTGGGGGCGCTCGCCCTGGGCGACATCGGTCATCACTTTCCCGACGACGACCCCGCCTATGCCGGTATCGACAGCCGCGTGCTGCTGCGCCGGGTGATGGCCGAGGTGCGTGGGCGGGGCTGGCGCCTGGGCAACCTGGATGCCACCGTGATCGCCCAGGCGCCGCGGCTGGGTCCCCATATCACGGCGATGCGTGAGCATCTGGCCGCCGACCTGGAGGCCGGGGCGTCCCAGATCAACGTCAAGGCGACCACCACCGAGCGGATGGGCTTCACCGGGCGCGGCGAAGGTATCGCCGCCCATGCGGTGGTCCTGCTGCGGGCCCTGGATGACTGAGAACCCCGCACCGGTCCCCCTGCACTTTCCCGAGGACGTGGTGGCGGAGCTGCCCCATGCCCACGGCGGCCCGCCCCTGCGGGGGCGGTTCAAGGCGCATCCCGAGGATTTCGAGGTCGTCGAACGCCTGGGCTACGCGCCGGACGGGGAGGGGGAGCACCTGCTGCTGGAGGTGCGCAAGCGCGGCCTCGACACTCTGGAGGTGGCACGCCGCCTGGCGGCGCACGCGGGTCTGCATCCGCGGGCGGTGGGCTTCGCCGGCCTCAAGGACCGGCATGCAGTGACGACCCAGTGCTTCAGCCTGCATCTGCCCAAGGGGGAAGGGCCGGACTGGCGGTCCCTGGAGGACGAGACGCTGCAGATCCGGGTGCTGGGGCGCCATCGGCGCAAGCTGCGCCGGGGGCGGCTGGCGGGCAACGCCTTCCGGCTCCGTCTGCGCGAGGTCGCCGGCGACCGCCAGCGCGCCGAGGCGGTGTTGCAGTGGCTGGCGGGGGAAGGGTTTCCCAGCTATTTCGGCCCGCAGCGTTTCGGGCGCGGCAGCTCCAACCTGATACGGGCGCAGTCGCTGCTTCTGGGGCGCCTGCGCCGCCCCGGTCCGGAGCAGCTACGGATGCTGATCTCGGCGGCGCGGAGCTGGCTGTTCAACCAGGTGCTGGCCGAACGGGTGCGGCGTGGCGACTGGAACCGGCTGCTGCCGGGGGAGGTGGCGTTGTTGACCGAAGACGGCCGCCCGCTGCCGGTGCGTCGGCCGGAGGAGCTGGAGGCGCGCCTGGCGGCCGGCGAGCTGCATCCCAGCGGCCCGCTGCCAGGACGCCCGGGGCACTGCCTGGCGCCGGAAGACGAGGCCGACCGGGTGGAGCGTGCCGCGATCGAGGCCGCGGGGCTGGAGGACTGGGCCGGGGCCCTGGGCGCCCAGCGTCTGGATGCCGACCGGCGCGCCCTGCGCCTGATCCCCCGGGAGCTGCACTGGACCTGGGAGCCGGATGCGCTGCTGTTGTCGTTTCAACTGCCGCCCGGCTGCTATGCCACGGTACTGGTGCGGGAGCTGATGCAGCCGCCCTCAGACTGATCGGCGGCCGGCCTTGCGCGAGAGCAGCACATAGGTGGCGCCGGTGCCGCCATCCCAGCGCGGCGCGGTCACGAAGGCCAGTACCGCCGGATGCTGCAGCAGCCACTGATAGGTCTTTTGTTTGAGCACCGGCTGGGCATCCCGCGAGCCACGCCCCTTGCCGTGGATGACCCGGATACAGCGCTGGCCGCGTTGTACACTGCCATCGAGAAAACGCGCGAAGGCCTTGCGTGCCTCCATCACCCGCATGCCATGCAGGTCCAGCGACTGTTCCGGCGGGATCATGCCCCCGCTGCAGATCCTGAAACACGCGGTGCTGGATGCCGGGGCGGCGGAACTCGAAGAACTCCGGCGTCTCGAGCGAGAGATCAGCGAGCCGTTCCTCCGGTTTCTCCTCGGGTTGCTGGAGCGGGCGGGGCGGCCTGCGCCGCCGGTAGGGCTCGACCCGGTCCTCGGCGCGCGCCTGCACGTCCGCCACCGCCTCGCGGAACAGCGCCCGCTCATCGTCCGGGATGTCGTGTTTGCCGCCCATGCCCGGATTGGACCCCGAATCCCGCCCGGGATCAAGGTGAGGCGGGCAGGGGAATAT
>CAZVIG010000081.1:0-7886 GCA_964627395.1 uncultured Sedimenticola sp. | reverse complement strand
TCAGGTCGTTGAGCAGGATCAGCGGGCTGGAGCCCACCATGGTCACGGTGCCGCCCAGGATGGCGCAGAAGCCCATCGGCATCAGCAGCCGCGACATCGGGATGCCGGTACGTGCCGAGATGCGCGAGACTACCGGCAGGAACAGTGCCGCCGCCCCCACGTTCTGCATGAAGGAGGAGATGAAGGCCACGGTACCGGAAATGATGGGAATGATGCGCGCCTCCGTCTTGCCGCCGATCTGCAGGATCAGCGCCGCCACCCGGGTCATGATGCCGGTCTTGTCCAGCCCCGCGCCGATGATCATCACCGCGATGATGGAGATCACCGCGTTGGAGGCGAAGCCGTCGAACAGGTGCTGGTTGTCCACCAGCCCTTGCGACAAGCCCATGAAAGGCGCCGCCAGCGATGTCAGCCCCAGCACCACCATCACCGTCACCGCCGCCACGTCCACGCTCACCACCTCGAAGGCGAACAGATAGATGGTGAACAGCAGGATGGCGGTGACCCAGGCGATTTCCACGCTCGGCACCACCTGCCCCAGCCCCAGGGCCGCGAGCAGGAAGAGCACGGCGGCGATGGCCTGTTTCATGTCCAGGTATCGCAGCAATTCGTTGCGGCTCTCGGTGCTGGCGGATGTAGACATCGGCGGCTCCTCGGTGGCGGTTGGTTCTGACATCGCGTCCCGGCCGCGCATTGTGGCCACTGCGCCCCCCGATTGCAAAAGGCCCGCCCGCGGGGTGAAAAGCGGCCGTGCCGCAGGCTATAATCGCCCGCCTTTCCCGAGTCCAGCCAGACGCGACCATGCAATTCATCGAAACCCGCGGCAACGACGGCCGACGCCCGTCACGGGTGAGCTTCTCCCAGGCCATCCTCGACCCCATGGCCTCCTTCGGCGGCCTGTACGTCCCCGAACACCTGCCCGAACTGGGCCGGGACTTCCTGGCCGCGCACCTCTCGAGCGACTACAAGACCCTCGCCCGCGCCGTGCTGGACGCCTACGAGACCGACATCCCCGGCGAGGTGATCGAGCGCGCGCTGGCCCGCTACGACGCCTTCGACGATCCGGCCCGGCCGGTTCCGGTGGTGCGGGTGCAGAACGACCTGTTCGTGAGCGAGCTGTATCACGGCCCCACCCGCGCCTTCAAGGACATGGCCCTGCAACCCTTCGGGGTGGTGCTCTCGCACCTTGCCCAGGCGCGCGACGAGCACTACCTGATCCTCGCCGCCACCAGCGGCGACACCGGGCCCGCCACCCTCGAGACCTTCAAGAACCGGCCCAACGTCAAGGTCGCCTGCCTCTATCCCCACGGCGGCACCTCCGACGTGCAGCGCCTGCAGATGGTCACCGAAGACGCCCCCAACCTGAAGGTCATCGGCATCCACGGCGACTTCGACGACGCCCAGCGGGCGCTCAAGTCGCTGCTCTCCTCCGAGCGCTTCCAGTCCGCCCTGGGCGAGCGCCACACCCGCCTCTCGGCCGCCAACTCGGTCAACTTCGGACGCATCATCTTCCAGCAGATCTACCACATCCACAGCTACCTGGAGCTGGTGCGCCAGGGCGCCATCGCCTTGGGCGACAAGGTGTATCTCAACGTACCCAGCGGCAACTTCGGCAATGCGCTCGGCGGCTACTACGCCATGAAGATGGGCCTGCCGGTGGAGAAGATCCTGATCTCCTCCAACGCCAACAATGTGCTTACCGAATGGGTGCAGAGCGGCCGCTACGAGCTGCGCGGACGCGAGGTGATACCCACCAGCTCTCCGGCGATGGACATTCTCAAATCCTCCAACGTGGAGCGGGTGCTCTACGACCTGTTCGGCGCCGAGCGTACCCGCGAGCTGATGGAACGCCTCGACCGCGAGGGCCGCTATCGATTGAGCGCCGAGGAGACCGCCCGACTGCAGACCATCTTCGCCGCCGACTTCGCCGACGACGCCACCGTGGAGGCCGCGATCCGCGATACCTGGGAACGGCACCATTATCTGATGGACCCGCACACCGCCACCTGCCTGCAGGCGCATGCGCGCCGCCGCGAGCGGGACCTGCCGGACATCGTCTATTCCACCGCGGAGTGGACCAAGTTCTCCCCCACCATCGCGCGCGCCCTCACCGGCGTCGCCGGCACGCACGACCGGGATGCCCTGGAGGCCATCTCCCGTACCACCGGCCTGCCCATTCCACCCATGATCGCGGCCCTGTTCGACCGCCCGGTGGCCCAGCCCACGGTGGTGGACCAGGACCGCATCGAGGCCGAGGTGCTGGCCTTCATCTGAGCCGTCCCGGAACGGCACAGCCGTCCGCCGGACGGACGAGACCGGCGGCTATACTCGGTCGATGAACCCCTTCCGCCGCAACATCCCGCTGCTCGCCTTCGCCCAGGCGATGATGATGAGCAGCACCTCCTTTCTGATCACCGCCGGCTCGCTGGCCGGCCATCTCCTCGCCGAGGACAAGGCGCTCGCCACCGCACCGCTCGCCGCCGCCTTCGTCTCCACCATGCTCAACAGCGTGCCGGCGGCCTGGCTGATGCACCACATCGGACGCAAGGCGGGCTTTCTGCTGGCGACCCTGATCGGGGCCAGCGGCGCCCTGCTGGCCGCGGGCGCCATACTGCACGGGTATTTCTGGGGACTGGTGGCCGGCGCCGCCCTGATCGGCATGCACAACGCCTTCGGCAACTACTACCGCTTCGCCGCCGCCGATGCGATGCCGCAGGCGCTCAAGGGCCGCGCCGTCTCCTGGATCCTGGCCGGCGGGGTGGCGGCGGCCTTCGTCGGCCCCAACCTGGCCCATCTGGGCCGCGACTGGATCGCCGCGGCGCCCTTCGCCGGCGGCTTCCTCGCCGTGGCCGGGCTGTACGGCTGCGCGGCGCTCGCCCTGTCGCTGCTGCACCTGCCACCCCAGGCGGAAGACCGCCCACAGGCAGCGGAGCCGGTGCGCCCGCTGCGCGTGATCGCACGCCAGCCGGCCTATCGGGCGGCCCTGCTGTGCGCCACCCTGGGCTATGGGGTGATGTCGCTGGTGATGACCGCCACTCCGCTGGCGATGTCCCACCACCGGCACGGCCTGGGGGACACCGCGCTGGTGATCCAGTGGCATGTGCTGGCGATGTTCGCCCCCGCCTTCTTCACCGGGCGGCTGATCGAGCGGCTCGGGCTGCTCACCGTGCTTCGCCTGGGCGCGCTGCTGGAGCTGGGCTGCGTGCTGATCAACCTGACCGGCACCGGCCTGTGGCACTTCCGCCTCGCGTTGATCCTGCTCGGGGTGGGCTGGAACTTCCTGTTCATCGGCGGCACCACCCTGCTCACCCGCAGCTACCGCCCGGCCGAAAAGGCCCGGGTGCAGGCCTCCAACGACTTCGCGGTGTTCACCACCGTCACCCTCGCCTCGCTCTCCGCCGGCGCCCTGCAACAGCTCTACGGCTGGCGCACCGTCAACCTGGGCGTGCTGCCGCTGCTGCTGGTGGCGCTGCTGACGGTCGAATGGTACGCCCGGCAGGCACGGCGTAGCTGAGCCTCGCACCGAGGCTGAGGCCACCATCCGGCGATCCACACTACTCGGCCCCTTCACCGCTTGCGGAGGGAGGGGGAGCAGCGTGCGACCTCAGGAGACGGCGGGACGGCGGCGCCCGCCGGCGCGACCGCCGGCCGCCTTACCCTTGCCGCGCGGCTTGCGGCGTGCGATCTCGTTGCCGCCGGCCAGCACCACCGGATCGCGGTTGCTGTTGTCGGTGAAAGGCGTGTTGCCGTCCACATCGCCCTTCTCGTCCCGCGAACGAACCGGGGCAGCCGCCGGTCGCCCCCGGCCCTTGCCGCCGGCGCCGCTACGGCCTTCGGCCTTGCGCGCCGCCGGTCGGGCTTTGTCACCGCCCCGGCCACGGCCGGCGGTGCGCCCGCCGCCCTTGCGCTGGCCGCGTCCGTTCTGGATGGGCTCGGGCGCGATGCTGGGGTCGGGCTCGTAGCCTTCCAGCACCTCGCCGGGGAGACGACGCTTGAGCAGCCGTTCGATATCGCGCAGCAGCCGGTCCTCGTCCACGCACACCAGGGAGACCGCCTCCCCCTCGCGCCCGGCGCGGCCGGTGCGGCCGATGCGGTGCACATAGTCCTCCGCCACATTGGGCAGCTCGAAGTTGACCACGTGCGGCAACTGGTCGATGTCCAGGCCGCGCGCGGCGATGTCGGTGGCCACCAGCACCCGGATCTCGCCCTGCTTGAAACCGGCCAGCGCGCGGGTGCGCGCCCCCTGGCTCTTGTTGCCGTGGATAGCCGCGGCGCTCAGGCCCGCCTTCTCCAGATACTGGGCGAGCCGGTTGGCGCCGTGCTTGGTGCGGGTGAAGACCAGCACCTGTCGCCAGTCGTGGTGGCCGATCAGCCAGGCCAGGAGTTCGCTCTTGCGCGCCCGGTCCACACGGTAGATCTTCTGCGCCACCCGCTCGGCCGCGGTGTTGCGACGCGCCACCTCGATCGGCACCGGACTGTTCAGCAGACGGTCGGCCAGGGCCTTGATCTCGCGCGAGAAGGTGGCCGAGAAGAGCAGGTTCTGGCGTTTCTCCGGGAGCAGCGCCAGCACCTTGCGGATGTCGTGGATGAAGCCCATGTCGAGCATCCGGTCGGCCTCGTCGAGCACCAGGATCTCGACCCGCGACAGGTCGATGGTCCGCTGCGACACATGGTCCAGCAGGCGGCCCGGCGTGGCCACCAGGATGTCCACGCCCCGCTTCAGGCGCTGGATCTGGGGATTGATCTTGACCCCGCCGAAGATCACGGTGGATTCCAGGTCGAGATGGCGACCATAGGTGGCCACGCTCTCGCCCACCTGGGCTGCCAGCTCGCGGGTGGGCGTGAGGATCAGGGCGCGGATGGCGCGCCGCCCCGAAGCGGCCGGGGCGGCGGAGAGCCGCTGCAGCAGCGGCAGGGTGAAGCCGGCGGTCTTGCCGGTGCCCAGACCGGCACCGGCGAGCACGTCCTTGCCGTCCAGGATCACCGGGATCGCCTGGGCCTGGATGGGGGTGGGACGGGTGTAGCCCTGCTCGGAGAGGGCACGCAGGATTTCGGCCGAGAGGCCGAGCTGTTCGAAGGTCATGGGATTTTTCCGTTGCCGTTCCCGCATGGCGCTGGGCCAGGCTACGGTCGGGGAGCAAGCAATAGCAGCTTAAGGATGGGCCGGATGGCCGGACGAGGCAGACCGAATGGCTTCGTCGAAGGCACTATAACACGCATGCGCCCGGAGCGCCGGATTCATTCGCGCGGACGGTAGCCCAGGCGCCCCGACAGCTCGCGTGCCGCCTCGCACAACACCGGAATCCATTCCTCGCGACGCCGCTCCATGGGCGCGGACACCGAAAGCCCGGCCACCACCTCGCCACGCGCGTCATGGATCAGGGCACCGATGCAGCCCACCCCCAGTTCCGCCTCTTCGTTGTCGAGGGCATAACCCTGTTCCGCGATGCGCCGCAGCTCTGCCTTCAGGCGCTTCGGGTCGGTAAAGGTGTTGGGCGTCAGCCCAGGCAGCCCGGTGTTGCGGATATACGCATCCACCGCCGCCTCGTCGTCCTGGGCCAGCATCAGTTTGCCGACCGCGGTCACATGCAGCGGCGCACGACTGCCGATCACCTGTTCCACCCGCATCATGCGGTTGGGAATGGCGCGCTCCACATAGACCACTTGGTCGCCCTCACGGACCGTGAGATTGACCGACTCGCCGAAGCGGTCCCGCAGCCGGGCCATGATGTCCCGCGCCGCCTCCCGCAGGTCCAGGCCGGAGGCGACCCGGCTGCCCAGTTCCGCCAGTTTGGGACCCAGCCGGTATTCGCCGGCCTCGGTGCGCTCCACGAAGCCCTCCGCTGCCAGCGAGGCCAGTATCCGATGGGCCGTGGAAGGGTGCAGGCCGGTATCGGCACAGAGGTACTTGAGGCTGGCATCCCCCTCGCAGTTGCCTAGGGCGTCCAGGAGTCGCGCCATGCGTTGAATGACCTGAATGGGTTGGCTTGCCTTCATTTTTCACCATACAAAAACGGTTTTGCTTTACGGGAGCGCATGCGCCATCTATGCTTTTTTGCAATACAGTTTACTTTTCATATTATGAAAAATCGAGGGCAGCACATGAGCAGCGACAGGGCCGAGCAACCGACTACCGACATCCCCGCCTTCTGTAGCGGTATCCAGTACTTTAGCGAATACCCGCAGGACATGGCCCAACATGCCGCCGCCCCGGCGATCGGCGAGGGGCAGACCGCCATCGCCGATCCCCAGGCCCCGGATGCGGTCTATCAGACCCTGCTGGGTGCGGATGCCCTGCGCTACCTGACCCTGCACATGACCGGCGCCAAGGGATCGGGCCATCCCGGCGGCTTCGCCAGCAGCGCCGACGCCTATGCCGCGCTGGTGATGCTCGGCCACACCAACATCGTCACCGAGGTGGGCCACCATGCCCCCGGCTTCTACAGCGCCATGTTCCTCGACACCTCGCTGGAGACCATGGGCATCCACACGGTGGAGGATCTGTGCGCCCGCTTCCGCGAACGCGAGGGACTGCTCGGTCATCTCTCCGGCGCCGTTCCCGGCCTCCTGGCGCCCGCCGGACCGTTGGGACAGGGACAGCATTTCGCGATGGCCGGCGCGCTGCTGCATCCCGACACCCTGTTCCCGGTGACCATCGGCGACGGGGGCATGGGCGAGCCTTATGTGCTCAATTCCATGATGCACTTCCACACCGCCTACCCGCAGGCGACCAACTTCCTGCCGGTGCTGGTATGGAACGGATACAGCCAGGAGCACCATGCCATGGTCTCCCGCCTGAGCAACGAGGAAATGATCGCCTACTGGCGGGGCCATGGATTCGAGAGGGTGATACTGGTCGACGCCAGGGACTTCGACGACAGCGGCCAGGAGGGCCCCTATGTGGACAGCACCCGTTTCTCCCTGGAACGACGGCTGGCCTTCACCCAAGCGGTGCTTCAGGGGGTGGACGAAGCCGCCCGCTCCGCTCTGGGCGGCACCTTGACCGCCTTCATCGTCAAACAGCTCAAGGGCGCGGGCGTGCATACCGTCGGCGCCAAGGCCCACAACCTGTATCCCGCGGACACCCTGGACAAGCCGCACATCGCCGAGGGCCTGAAACGGCGCGCCCTGCCGCCCTCCGCCTGGCGGATCGTGCGCGACAACTTCCGGCGCGCGGGCGGCGGTCCCGCGGTGGAGACGGTGGTGACGGAAAGGCCGCTGGAACTGCCGCCCCTGCCAGCGCTACCCCGCCAGGATTTCGCCGTGGGCGACAAGCAGGTGCCCTCCACCGCCATGGGCGCCCTGGTGGCCGCCGTGGGCCAGGCGGACCGCCGCTTCGTGGTGACCAATGCGGACGGCAACGAGGCCTCGGCCATGAAGAACATCAACGACGCCCTCAAGATCCGCCACCCCACCCCGGACCCGCTGTACAACCAGGACCCGGCCGGACAGGTGTACGAACCCCTCAACGAGGATGCCTGCGCGGGACTGGCCGCCGGCCTGGCCCTGTTCGGCTCGCGGGCGCTGTGGCTCTCCTACGAAAGTTTCGCCATCAATGGCTGGCCCATCGTGCAGACCGTCTCCCAGGCGATGGCGGAACTGCGCCGGAAAACGCCTTCGATCGTCTGCATGTTCACCGCGGGGGCGCTGGAACAGGGACGCAACGGCTGGACCCACCAGCGACCGGAGATCGAGAACTACTTCTCCGCCATGATGCGCAACGGCAACGTGTATCCGCTGTTCCCCTGCGACGCCAACGTCATCCAGGCCGCCTATGAATACGCCACCAACTGCTTCAACAAGGCGATGATCATCATCGCCTCCAAGAGCCCGCTGCCGGTCTATCTCGATCAGGCGGCAGCGACGCGCGCGGTGGAGGAAGGCGC
>CAZVIG010000080.1:0-7912 GCA_964627395.1 uncultured Sedimenticola sp. | reverse complement strand
CGGCGCGGAACGCAGCGTCCAGGCCTGGGCGGCGCGCATCGGCGGCGAGGCGGCGGCGCCCAACAGCACCTTCTGGGAGCGCCTGCGCGACCACCGTCTGGATTTCTTCCAGCGACCCGGCAATCTCTGGCGGCTTTCCCTGGCGCCCGCCGCCCCGCGTCTGGACTGCGAGGAGGAAAGCCTGCTGGACTGGGGCGGCGCCCAGCGCTGGGTGCATAGCGACCACCCAGCGGAGGCGATCCGCGCCGAGGTCGCGGCGCTCGGCGGCCATGCGACCCTGGTCCGCCGCGCCCCTGGCGAGCAGGCCCCCTTCCAACTCCTGCCGCCGCCCCTGCTGGCGCTGCACCGGCGCCTGAAGGAACGCTTCGACCCCGCCGGCATCCTCTGCCCGGGACGCCTGTTCCATGACTGAGCCGCACGAACCGGCCGTGGTGCGCGGCTCGCAGGCGGAGGAGTTCCCCACCGACGAGCGCTGCGAGATCACCGAATGGTCCAACGGCCCCGCCGACCCCGGCCTGTCGGTGGCCCGCGCCCGGGTCGCACCCGGCGTCACCACCCGCTGGCATCGCCTGCGCGATACCGTCGAGCGCTACTGCATCCTCGCCGGCCGCGGCACCGTGGAGGTGGAGGGGCTGCCGCCGACCCCGGTGGCACCCGGCGACGTGGTGATCATCCCCGCCGGCGCCGCGCAGCGCATCCGCAACGAGGGACCGGAGGATCTGGTCTTTCTCGCGCTTTGCACCCCGCCCTTCCGGCCCGAGGCCTACGAGGCGGTCTGACAGGCTCTCGAAAAGCCCCCTCTGCGGTTCAAGGGTTTCTACACCGCATCCCCGCTAACGGGAGCGCCGGCGTCCCGCCGGCCATGCCGCCAGGAGGGCGGCGCTCCCAGGCAACGAAAACCCCTGCCCTCGCACGCTGGGGAGAAAACCATCGCTGCGTTTTACACGGAAGCGAAAAACGCCGTTTTTCAAAAGGCTGCCAGACGCCGACGGCCGCAACCGGGGTGGTATAGAATCGGCGCCCATCGAATGCCAGTGATCAGGAGTGGAACGTGACTGAAGAACGTCAAGTGGATGTGGCCATCATCGGCCTGGGCAGCGCCGGCCTCTACGCCCTGGGCAAGGTGCGCCACGCCGGCAAGTCGGTGGTGGCGATCGACGGCGGCGAACTGGGCACCACCTGCGCCCGGGTGGGCTGCATGCCCTCCAAGGCCATCATCCAGGTGGCCGAGGACTTCCACCGCCGCGAGCTGTTTCCGCGCTTCGGCATCGAGGGCGGCGAGCAACTGCGCCTGAACGCCCCCGAGGCCATGGAGTACGTCCAGGACCTGCGCGACACCTTCGTGGACCGGGTGCTGTCCAACAGCTCCGACAACTTCCCCGAGGGCATGCTGATCGAGAGCTATGCGCGCTTCGTCGAGCCCACCCTGCTGGAGACCGAGGACGGCCAGCGCATCCGCGCCGGCGCGGTGATCATCGCCACCGGCTCGCGCCCGGTGGTACCCGAAGCCTGGGCCGAGTTCGGCGACGCCATCATCACCACCGACGACTTCTTCGAACAGGAGGACCTCCCCGCCTCCTGCGCGGTGATCGGCCTGGGCGTGATCGGCCTGGAGCTGGGGATGGCCATGGCGCGCCTCGGCGTGGAGGTCACCGGCATCGACATGGCCGAGACCATCGGCGGCATCCGCGACCCGGAGGTGGCGCAGCAGGCGATCCAGATCATCGGCAAGGAGATGCCGCTGTGGCTGGGCGCCGGGGCCCGGCTGGAACGCGCCGAGGGCGGTCGCGTCCGGGTCACCGCGGGCGAGCACAGCGTGGTGGTGGACAAGGTGTTCGCCAGTCTGGGACGCCGTCCCAACGTGGACCGTCTCAACCTGGAGGGCGCCGGCATTCCGGTGGACGAGCGCGGCGTGCCGGTGTACGACCGCCACACCATGCAGGTGGGCGACCTGCCGGTCTACATCGCAGGCGACGCCGACGCGGAACGTCCCCTGCTGCACGAGGCGGGCGACGAGGGCCGCATCGCCGGCCACAACGCCGCCACCGGCGAGAACCGCGCCTTCCGGCGCAAGGTGCCGCTGAACATCATCTTCTCCGACCCCAACATCGTGCAGGTGGGCGCCCGCTTCGACGAGCTGGACCCGGAGACCACCGCCATCGGCCAGATGGCCATCCCGCCCGTGGGGCGCGCCCTGATCATGGCCAACAACAAGGGCCTGATCCGCGTCTATGCCGACAAGGCCAGCGGCCGCATGCTGGGCGCGGAGATGATCTGCGTGCGCGGCGAGCACCTGGGGCATCTGCTCAACTGGTGCATCACCAAGGGGATGACGGTGGGCGAGCTGCTGCAGATGCCCTTCTACCACCCGGTGATGGAGGAGGCGCTGCAGGCGGCGCTGTACGACCTGTACCACAAGGTGGATGCGAAGAACGATTCGCCGATCACCGAGCTGCAGCCGCTGGGCTGAGCCTGCCGGGACGCGGCGGAGCCTGTTAGCAGATCGTTGAAAAGTCCACGGACGGACTTTTTCGACATCCTGTCAGAGGGCGCGTCGCTGCTCCACCGCGATCACCATGCGCACCAGCTCCGCCAGGGAGCCGGCCTGCATTTTCTCCATCACCCGCGCGCGATGCGCCTCGATGGTCTTGGCCGAGACGCCCAGGGCGTTGGCGATCTCCTTGTTGGAGCGGCCGTCGGTGACCATCTTCATCACCTCCAGCTCGCGCGGGGTCAGGTGCTCCACCCGCTCCGCATACTCGGCCACCTGGGCAGCGCCGATGCGACGCTCTTCTTCCTCCGCCAGGGCGTGACGGATGGCGTCCAGCAGCACCTCGTCGTTGAAGGGCTTTTCGATGAAGTCCAGGGCGCCGTTCTTGAGTGCCCGCACCGCCATGGGCACGTCGCCATGACCGGTGATGATGATGGTGGGCGGCATCATCTGCTCCCTGCGCAGATGCTCCAGCAGATCCAGCCCGCCCATGCCGGGCATGCGCACGTCCAGCAGCAGGCAGCCGAAACGCCCCGGGTAGTGCTGCTGCAGGAAGGCGTCGGCGGAGCCATAGGCCTCGACCCGCATACCGACCGACTCGATCAGCCACTTCAGCGAGCTGCGCATGGCCTCGTCGTCATCCACCACCCAGACGGTGGGTTCGGCGCGCTTTTCGTTCATGATGCGAGACTCTCGGGCGTATCCAGATGGAGCGGCAGCTCGATGGTGAAGGTGCTGCCCTTGCCGGGCCAGGATTCGGCCCGGATCTTACCATGGTGGTCCTCGATGATCGTCTGGGTGATCGCCAGTCCCATGCCCATGCCGGTCTCCTTGGTGGTGAAGAAGGCGTCGAAGAGATGTTCCATGTCGGCGGGATGGATGCCGCTGCCGCTGTCCTGCACCGAGACGCTGGCCATTCCCTCGGCGGTGAGCCCGGTGGCGATCAGCAGCCGCCGCTCCAGCGGCGCCAGGGTCTTCATGGCGTCGAGGGCGTTGCGCACCAGGTTGATCAGCGCCTGCTCGATCTGCACCGCGTCGGCACGCACCCGCAGGCCGCCGGGCACCAGCCGCTTCTCCACCGCCACCTGCTGCTTGCGCAGATCGTGCGCCAGCAGGGCGCACACCTCGTCCACCAGGGCGTTCAGGTCCACCTCCTCGCGCACCCGCTGCTGGCGGGTGACCAGGTTGCGCAGGCGCTTGATGATCTCCGCGGCGCGTCCCGCCTGGGTGGCGATCTGCGACAGCGCCTCGAGCAGGTCCTCTTTGCCGCCGATCTCCAGGCGCAGCCGCCGCGCGCAGCCGTTGGCGAAGTTGGCGATCGCCGACAACGGCTGGTTCAGCTCGTGCGCGATGCCGGTGGACATCTCGCCCATGGTGCTCAGACGCGCCACGTGCACCAGCTCGTCCTGGCGCTGCTGCAGGGCGTCCTCGGCGCGCCGCTGGCCGGTGATGTCCCGGGCGTAGATGTTGACGTAGCCCAGGTCGATGACCGGGGCCATGAGCAGCGAATAGACGCCGTGCTCGGTGGCCACCTCCATCTCCTGGGTGCGACCGGTGGCCAGCACCTGCTCCACCTGCTGGCGCCAGTACACCGGCAGGGTCTGCAGGGCGCGGCACTGCCAGTAGTCCAGCAGCGGCTGGCTGGCGGCGTTGGCGTAGGTGATGACGCCGCGGTCGTTGATGCGCAGCACCGGGCTGGGGCTCTCCTCGGGGAAGGCCGCCAGGGCGCGGATCTCCGCCTCGCGTTGCTTGCGCTCGGTGATGTCGCGCAGATAGACGGTGAACAGCAGGCGCCGGTCCAGCTCCACCGGCTTGATGATCACCTCCATGGGGTGACGGTTGCCCTCGGCATCGATGGTGGTCAGCTCCACCTGGATGGAGGTGCCGGGGTGTTCCTCCGATTCCTTTAGGCGCAGCACCAAGCACTGGAAATACTGCCCGGAAGGCTCGTCGAACACCAGCGAGGCGAGCAGCTGGCCGCTGGCCTGCTCCAGACTGCGCCCGAACACCGCCTGGGCGGTGGGATTGAAGTCGATCACCCGCCCCTCGGAATCCACCGTCACGATGGCGTCCACCGAGGCCTCCATGACCCCCGCGCGCAGAGCCTCCAGCTCGCGCAGCTCGTGCTCGTGGCGGCTGCGCGTCTCCTCGCGTGCCTTGAGCACCAGTTCGATCACGTCATGGATGCGGTCTTCGAGCTGGATCAGGCGGTTGCCGGAGGGGTTGAGCGGCGCCAGGCTGCCGCCCAGGGCGCGCCGCGCGAAGTCCTGCAGGCGCATCAGGGAGCGGTTGATGCGCGCCGAGAGCGCCACGAACAGCAGCACGAACATGCCCACGATCACCGCCGCCCCGATGGCCCGCTGGCGGCGCTCCAGATCGAGGATCGCCTGCCCCGTCTCGCGGTACAGGGCGCGCGGCACCAAGGTGGCGAACAGCAGATTGAGATCCGAGTCGTCGTAGTCGAAGAACGACTGGGTGGTGAGCACATAGTCGCGGCGCAGGGCATCCACCCGGGTCCCCGCCTCGATCTCGAGGGGGTTGCTGCTGGAGAGGATCACCTGGGCATCGGCATCCATCACCGCGGTGATGTTCTGGCGCGACGCCACCGACTGCTGGGCGGCGGCGAGGAAGGCGCTGTCCATGGGCACCAGCAGCACCAGGCTGCCGGCGGTCTCGTGCTGGTCGTCGGAGATCGGCTCCGCCACCACCAGGTAGGGTTCCCCCTCCACAAGGGTCAACAACGAACCGTGCGCCTTGGGCAGGGGCAGCCCGCCGCTGTCGCGCAGTGCGACCGGCAGTGGGTCGTCGGTGACATAGTAGGTCTCGCGGATGCGCCCGGCGGCGTCCACCAGCAGCACATGACTGGGCTGCGCCACGTCGGGCATGATGCGCTCGCGCGGCAGCCAGGGCGGCCGGCGGCCATGATAAATATGGTAGTCAGGCGCCTCGTCGGGCCACAGGGAATACTCGAGGTAGTCGGCCATACGCCGGTGGTTGGCGAGCAGCCGGGCCAGATAGGTATAGCTGCGCCGGTGCTGGTCGAAGCGGATCAGCGATTCCCGCGCCACCTGGTGGAGCTGGTTGTCCAGCACGTCCTCGAAGATGGCGCTCAGCGCCGCGCTCTGCTGCCGGTCGATCGCCAGCCAGGCGAGGAAGCCGGCCCCCAGACCGATCACCAGGGCCGCCGCGGGAAGGGGAATGCGCCGCCAGAAGGCGCGCCAACGGGATTTCCGCATGCCGCTCATGCGGCGCATTATCGCATGTCCCCGTCAGCGACCGCCCCCGACTGGATGCTCAGATGGCGACGCGCTCCTCGGCCCTGGGGAAGGCCGACGGGCGCGCGCCGCTCGCCAGCTCCAGGATCCGCGCGCGGCAGGTCGGCTCCATGTCCACGAAGCGCACCCCGAAACCGCCGGCGTCCTGATGCACCACCACGCCCTTCACCTCGCAGCCGCCGGCGGGCATCTGGTCGTCTCCCTGCAGGGTCAGGGTGACCGGCACGTCGATGCACATGTTGACGTTGTGGGTGCGTACGTACAGGCCGTCGCTGCTGAGGTTCTCCACCGACCCGCGAAACAGGCCGAAGCGCGGGCACACCACCACCGCATGGAGGTGGGTGGGCAGGCGCGAATGTCTACGTTTGTCCATGATCCTCGTTCCTCCTAAGCCTGATCGTCGGCGGCTCTGGCGACCGCCTGATCGTCTTGAAGGCTCCAGTATGCGAAAATCGGCGCGTCTTCCAATCCGGATGACCCCTCCCCCGCGCTAGGAGAAACCCTGAGCCCTGCCATGTCTGACATCCTTCGGCACGCCGCCCGACCCGGCCTGATGCGCCGCCTCGCCGCCCTCTTCTACGACGCCTGGCTGATCCTGGGCCTGTGGCTGCTGGGGGCCACCGTCGACTGGGCGATCCGCAGCGCCCTCGGCGGGACGGCCGGCCAGGGGCCACACTGGCCGCTGCAGCTCTGGCTGCTGGCGGCCCCGGTGATCTTCTATGTCTGGTTCTGGACCCACGGCGGTCAGACCCTGGGGATGCGCGCATGGCGGCTGCGTCTGGTGGCCGCCGACGGCGGGCCGGTGAGCCTGCGCCGGGCCCTGCTGCGCTGCGCCGCGGCGCTGCTCTCCTGGGGCGCCCTGGGACTGGGCTATCTGTGGGTGCTGATCGACCGCGACCGCGCCGCCTGGCACGACCGTCTCTCGGGCACCTATCCGGTGCTGACGGAACGCCGCTGAATCAGCGCACCCGCCGCAGCAGCACGGCCGCCAGTCCGAAGAACACCAGGGCCGGGAAGGCCACCGTGAGCGCCGGGTCGAACTGGTACACGATGGCCAGATAGGAAAAGGCCCGGGTGAGCAGGAAAAAGGCCGCACCCACCACCGCGCCGACGAAGATCCGCTGCCCCACCCCCACCTGGCGCACGTTCCCCAGCACGAAGGGCACCGACAGGAACAGCATCGCCAGGGTGGCGAAGGGGTTGACCACCTTGAGCCAGAAAGCCACCTCGTAGTCCACCGCAGACTGGGCGTTGCGCCGCAGGAAGTCGATGTAGTCCTTCAGCTCCCACACCGGCAGCATGGTAGGACGCACCTTGACACTGGCGAGCAGCACCGGATCGAGCACCGAATCCCAGCGGGCGCTGGCCAGACGCCGCGTCTGCACCTGCAGCGGGCTCAGCTCGCTCTGCGCCAGATCCTGCAGCTCCCAGTGACCTTCGCGGTACTGGGCGCTGGCGGCACGGGTCGCCAGACGCAGGCTGCCGTCGCGGTCGAATTCGTAGATCAGGACGTCCTTCAGATGACGGCCGTCGCCCAGGGAACGGATGTTGACGAAGGCCTGGCCGTCGCGCGCCCAGAAGCCGTAGCGGTCGCTCAGCGCCTGGCCGCCCAGCAGCTTCTCGGTGCGCAGGGCCTGGGCGTACTGCTCCGCCGGCGGCGCCACCAGCTCGCTGAAGAGGACCACCACCAGCATCATCGCCAGCCCCACCTTGGCCACCGCCAGCAGGATGTCGCGCAGCGAGAAGCCCGCCGCGCGCATCGCCACCAGCTCGCTGTGCGAGGCGAGCGCCCCCAGCCCCAGCAGGCTGCCCAGCAGCGCCGAGACGGGGAACACCTCGAACAGATAACGCGGGGAACCGAGCAGGGCCACCAGCAGCGCGTCTCCCACCCCGTAGGCGCCGTGGCCGGTGCGGTCCAGCTCGTCCACCAGGCCGATGAAAGTGAGCAGGATCACCAGCACCAGGATGGTCATCCCGGTGGCGCTGGCGATGGTCCAGCCGATGTAGCGGTCGAGGCGCCGGAACATCAGCCCGCCCTCGCCTCGCGCCAGCGGCGCAGGCGCCCCGCCAGCCAGAAGGAATCGATCAGCCACAGCAGCCCCGCCACCCCGGCCATCACGACCGACACCCACCACATCCCCAGCCA
>CAZVIG010000079.1:6544-7935 GCA_964627395.1 uncultured Sedimenticola sp. | reverse complement strand
CACAAGGCGCGCGGCCTGCGCTGGCCGGTGGTGGACGGCAAGGAGACCCTGTGGCGTTACCGCGAGGGCTACGATCCCTTCGTCAAGCGCTTCAAGCCGGACGTGGCCAAGGGCGACGTGTACTTCTACGGCAAGCCCGACGGACGTGCCAACATCATCACCGCGCCCTATGAGCCGCCGCACGAGTCGCCGGACGACGAATACGATCTGTGGCTGGCCACCGGGCGCATGCTGGAGCACTGGCACTCCGGCTCCATGACGCGGCGGGTGCCCGAGCTGTACCGTGCGGTGCCCGACGCCATGGTGTTCATGAACCCCGATGACGCCAAGGCACGCGGTTTGCGGCGCGGCATGCCGGTACGGGTGATCAGCCGGCGCGGCGAGATCACCTGCCGGGTGGAGACCCGCGGGCGCAACAAGCCGCCGCGCGGTTTGGTGTTCATCCCGTGGTTCG
Source organism: uncultured Sedimenticola sp. (assembly GCA_964627395.1). Classification (GTDB taxonomy): domain Bacteria; phylum Pseudomonadota; class Gammaproteobacteria; order Chromatiales; family Chromatiaceae; genus MONJU. Next base: position 7,481 of record CAZVIG010000079.1, on the reverse strand, counting down.
ACGCCAGCCGCCTGGTGAACAAGCTCACCCTGGACGCCACCGACCCGTTGTCCAAGGAAACGGACTTCAAGAAGAACGCGGTCAAGGTGGTCAAGGCCTGATCGGGTCAGGGGCGGATGAGCGAGAAGGGTAAAAAGGGGTTCGACCCGGCGCGCCGGCGCTTGCTGGTGGACGGCCTGCGCAGCGCCGCCGGCGTGGCGCTGGTGGGGGCCGTGCTCGGCGCCTGGCAGCGCGAGGCACGCGCCCTGCCCGCGACCGCCATCCGTCCGCCGGGCGCCCTGGAGGAGAACGCCTTCCAGGGCGCCTGCATCCGCTGCGGGCTGTGCGTGCGCGACTGTCCCTACGACATCCTCAAATTGGCCGAATTCGGTCAGCCGGTGGCCCTCGGCACCCCCTATTTCGAGGCACGCACCGGCCCCTGCGAGATGTGCGAAGACATCCCCTGCGTGGTGGCCTGCCCCACCGGGGCGCTGGATCATGCGCTGACCGACATCACCAAGGCCCGCATGGGGCTGGCGCTGATCACCGACCAGGAGGCCTGCATCGCCTTCCAGGGCCTGCGCTGCGAGGTGTGCTTCAACGTCTGCCCGGTGCGCGGCAAGGCGATCACCCTGGAACTCCAGCACAACAAGCGCAGCGGCAAGCACGCCCTGTTCATCCCGGTGGTGCATTCCTCGGATTGCACCGGCTGCGGCAAGTGCGAAGAGGCCTGCATCCTCGAGGAGGCCGCGATCAAGGTGCTGCCCATCCATCTGGTAAAGGGGATGCTGGGGCGCCACTACCGCCTCGGCTGGAAGGAGAAGCAGAAGGCCGGCCATTCGCTGGTCACGCCTGATACGCCGCACCAGTACAACCTGCCCGAGGGCATGCGGTACGACTACGAGGGCAAGGGGCTGATCCAGGAAGGCCAGGAGTCGCAGGAGACGCCCTTCTCCAG
>CAZVIG010000079.1:0-6444 GCA_964627395.1 uncultured Sedimenticola sp. | reverse complement strand
TGCCGGAGACGGTCGCCTTCACCGGGGCGGTCATCGTGCTGGCGTTCTATCTGCTGGTGGGCGGCCGGGTCTATTGCAGTTGGGTGTGCCCGGTGAACATGGTCACCGACCTGGCCGAATGGCTACGCATGCGGCTCAACATCAAGGGCGGCGGCCACCTGTCACGGCGCTCCCGTTACTGGTTCCTCGGGCTGGTGCTGATCCTGCCGGTGGTCACCGGGGCGCTGGCCTGGGAACTGATCAACCCGGTCTCGATGCTGCATCGCGGCCTGGTCTTCGGCATGGGCCTGGCCTGGACGGTGATCGGCGGTATCTTCCTGCTGGATTTTCTGATCGCGCGCCGTGCCTGGTGCGGCCATCTGTGCCCGGTGGGAGCCTTCTATGGCCTGATCGGTCGCTTCTCGCTGCTGCGGGTGAGCGCCGCCAACCGCCAGGCCTGCGACGACTGCATGGACTGTTTCGCGGTCTGCCCCGAGCAGCAGGTGATCAAGCCGGCCCTCAAGGGCGAAGCCAAGGGCCTGGGCCCGGTGATCGCCGACGGCCTGTGCACCAACTGCGGGCGTTGCATCGACGTCTGCGCCCAGGACGTATTCCGATTCACCCATCGATTCGACAACCCCGTGCCGGCGCCGCTCGCCGGTCCAACCCATCGAAGTGAGGCCTCGCCATGAAATATCGCACCGGAAAGAAGCCCGTACTGATCCTGATCGGCCTGTTCGGCCTGGCGCTGGTCCAGTCCGCCCTGGCGGTGGAGATCCAGTCCCTGCGCGGCGAGAACGACATCGCGGAGACCACCGAGGTGCCCGAGGTCAAGCGCTACAACAAGGACGGCCAGCCCCTGCCGCGCAACTATGTGCTGCAACCGCCCCTGATCCCGCACAAGATCGACGGCTACCAGATCACCATCAAGCACAACAAGTGCCTGAGCTGCCATAGCTGGAAGAACTACCGCCGCCACCATGCGACCAAGATCAGCCAGACCCATTTCCAGAGCCGTGACGGCATCGTGCTGGCCAATGTCTCGGCACGGCGCTACTTCTGCCTGCAGTGCCACGTGCCCCAGACCAACGCCCTGCCTCTGGTGGACAACACCTTCGAACCGGTCGAGGCGGTGAGCGCCCAGTAACAACGAACAACGAGGAGCCGTAGTCATGGCCAAGCGCAACATCGCCATCGGAACCCTGCTGGTCGGTATCGTCCTCGGCATCGTCCTGTGGGGCGGATTCAACTGGGCCATGGAGCTGACCAACACCGAGCAGTTCTGCATCTCCTGCCACGAGATGCGCGACAACGTCTATCAGGAGTACAAGGGACGCATCCACGATCTCAACCGCACCGGGGTGCGCGCCACCTGCCCCGACTGCCACGTGCCCAAGGAATGGATCTACAAGGTCAAGCGCAAGATCCAGGCCTCCAACGAGCTGTATCACAAGCTGATCGGCTCCATCGACACCCGGGAGAAGTTCGAGGCCAAGCGCCTGGAGCTGGCCCGCCACGTGTGGAAGACGATGAAGGAGACCGACTCGCGCGAATGCCGTAACTGCCACGAGTATGGCTCCATGGACTACATGGCCCAGGGACGACGGGCGCGGCGCGAGCACCAGGAGGGCCTGGAGGCGGGCAAGACCTGTATCGACTGCCACAAGGGCATCGCCCACCAGTTGCCCGACATGGCCGAGGAAGACCCCAGCGCCGTGCTGGCGGTACATCCCGACAAGGAGAAGGCAGCCGACTGAAAGACTGTTTGGTCTGTGGGAGCGGCTTCAGCCGCGACAGCCAGCTTAGATCGAGCCTCGGATGTCCGGTCGAAACCGCTCCCCACACCTTGTCGTTTCGACCGGAGGCGGCGCACCCGCCGCCGGTGCGGAGAAATCCCTGAGCTTGTTCATGCTGAGCCCCCTCCGCTCCGTCTGCGGCTCCGGTTGGGACGGCAGAGGGCTGTGCTGGGCTCCACCAACGGGATGGGGAGATCCGCTGTCGCAGGCGCTATTCCGGAGGTTGCGCTGCTTCGTCACGCAGCGGCGTCGCTTGGAAAGCGCGGCTTGAAGCCCCCGCGTCCGCCCCAATCTATCCTGAAAGCAACTGGCCATCGGGAGGCAGGCGAGATGAACGATCAGGAAAGACGGACGGGCGAAGGCAAGGATACGGTGGACCGCCTGGTGGCGGCCTACGAGACCATGCTCGAACGGGTCCACGAGGCGGCGGAGCGTGCGGAGGAGAAGACCGTGCCCTGGCTGCGCGAGACCCTGCATCAGGCGCGCGACCGCGCGGTGGAGCTGGGCGAGCTGACGCGTGAGGAGGCCGACCGCATCGCCGGCTACCTGGAGCGCGACATCAAAGACGCGGCCGGCTTCATCGCCGATACCGGCAAGGAGTTCCGCGACTGGCTGCGCTTCGACGCACGGGTGGTCACCGACCGGGTGCTGGAGATGCTCGGTGGCATGGCGGACCAGACTGCACAGGCGCTGCGCGAGCTGGCGGAACGGGCACGCGAGGCCACCACCTATCACACCGGCGAGATCACCGGGCCCGGGGTGCTGGAGTGCACCGCCTGCGGTGAACGTCTGCACTTCGAGAAGACCGCGCGCATTCCTCCCTGCCCGAAATGCAAGGGCACCACCTTCCGGCGTGTGACCGACTGAACCCTTGCGAGCACCCTTCGCCGACGTGGTGTGACGGTATAAATGTCGCGACCAGGGTCTCGAGGCCCGATTTCCATCCCCTTCGAAGGCCGCCGCGGACCGCCAACGCGGCGGGATGAAGACGGAAACAATCCGCGCAAAGAAGGGGATCGACAATGAGAAATTACCGCTGTCTACTGCTCGCCCTGGGGCTGTTCTGCCTCCAAGGGCTCGCACTTGCCTCGGTGAAGGAGCCTCCCAAGGATTTCGCCAAGGAGACCCGGGAGTGCGTCAAGTGCCACAAGAAGAACGACCCCGGCATCGTCCAGCAATGGGCGGCACAGCAAACACTACCGGGCCCATGTCGGCTGTTACGAATGCCACAAGGCCGAGAAGGGAGACCCGGATGCCTTCATCCATGACGACAAGAAGGTCAAGAAGCTGATCTCCATCATCGTCTCGCCCAAGCCCAGGCGGGCAAGATCCTCGGCTCCCTGGACAACCTGCTCGCCGAGGTGGTGTAGGGCAACAGCGCCTTCATCACCGAGGGCTTCCCGGAGGGCAGCTTCGCCGCCGCGGTGGTGGGCTGCTGGTAGTGCCACGGCTCCCAGGTGAAGGTACTTGAGGAAGGCGAGCTGGATCCGGCCACCTGGTCCAACTCCGGCATCGGACGGCTCAATCCGGACGGCTCCAACGGCGCCTGCTCGGCCTGCCATGCGCGGCACGAGTTCTCGGTCGTCCAGGCCCGTCAGCCCGAGACCTGCGGCAAGTGCCACCCGGGTCCCGACCACCCGCAGAAGGAGATCTACGAGGAGTCCAAGCACGGCATCCAGTTCACCATCCACCGTGCGGAGATGGATCTGAGCAGTCCCAAGTGGATCCCCGGAGAGGACTTCTTCACCGGTCCCACCTGCTCCGCCTGCCACAACGAGGAATGGGTGGACAACTTCTATGCCCAGTACGACGGCCTGATCGAAATCTACAACGAGAAGTTCGCCAAGCCGGGCAAGGCCCTCCATGCCCTGGCCAAGCCCCTGCTCAAGCCGGCCAAGTTCAGCAACACGCTGGACTGGATCTGGTTCGAGCTGTGGCACCACGAAGGGCGTAGGGCCCGCAAGGGCGCCTCCATGATGGGGCCGGACTACACCCACTGGCACGGCACCTACGAGATCGCCCAGCACTTCTACACCAGGATGGTGCCCGAGCTGGAGCATCTGATCGAGCAGGGCAAGGTCTCCGGCGACGCCAAGAATATCAAGGCCGCCAAGGCGCTGCAGGCCAAGCTGGACGAGGTGCTCAACAGCGACAACCATCGCTGGTATCTCGACAAGAAGTCTGACACGACGCGAATTCATGAAGGCGCAGGCGGCTGCGACCGCGGCGGTAGCCGGGATCCCGCTGCCCGTGCCCTACGAGCCGCCGGCGGAGGTGCCGGACGACGAATACGATCTGTGGCTGGCCACCGGGCGCAACCGGCCGCCGCAGGGGCTGATCTTCATTCGCTGGTTCGATGCCGGTCGCATCGTCAACAAGCTGACCCTGGATGCCACCGATCCGCTCTCCAAGGAGACGGACTACAAGAAGTGCGCGGTCAAGGTCATGAAGGCGTAGGAGGCGACCTATGAGAACTGCAACGATGGAGGTACTGCTGGTGGCTGTCTGCCTCGCCTTGGCGGGATCCGCGGCGGCGGTGGACCTGCGCTCCCTGCGTGGCGACCGCCCCCTGGATGCGCGCTCCAGCCGGCAAGGGCCAAGGTGATCCTGCCGGAGAAGGGCGAGTTCCCCAAGTCCTACAAGACGCGCCCGCCGATGGTTCCGCACCGGATGGACAAGACCCCCATCCGCCTCAAGAAGAACCAATGCCTGAAGTGTCATGGCGAGTTGGAGCACAAGGGGATCGACGCGCCCATGGTGAGCAAGACCCACTTCGTGGACCGTCAGGGAAGGCGTCTCGGGCATGTCTCCATCCGCTACTATTTCTGCACCCAGTGTCATGCGCCCCAGGTGGACAAGACGCCGATCGTGCAGAACCTGTTCGACGCCCAGGGGGGTGCGCGATGAGGCCGTTGCAACGGCTGCTGCTGGCGGCAGGCGCCCTGTTGTGGGTGGGGCTCGGCGTGGCGGCGGATGCGGGCGCCGCCGCCCGGGCGCCGAACGACACCGCTGCCGCGGCGCAGCGGCTGGAGGCGGACCTCGAGGCGCAGATCGCGGCCTACCAGGAGGCGATCCAGCGCGATCCCGAGAACCCGAAGCTCTTCGTCGGGATCGCTATCGCCTATCTGTACCGCCAGGCCCACGCCCAAGCGAAGGCGATGATCGAGCGCGCCCTGGAACTGGATCCCGGTCTGGCCAATGCATGCAAGCGGGACGCCCACCTGGCAGCGAAGCGGAAGACCCTCGCCGAGGCGCACCGGGGGCTTTCCCGCTGAGGGGTGCGATCAGGTCGGGAGCCACGGCGACTCGGCCGCCCTGGTCGACGCCGCCAGACGAAGCCCGTCCATGCTTGCCATGACGTGAGGTTTTCAGGTCTCTCCGAGAGATGCTTGGAGTCGATCGCGAGTGTCAGGATGCGCCTATCGAATCGGTTGACGCCGCGATCCTGGCGGGATTTGACTTTCACCAGACTGGTTTCTAATGTTGGAGGTGTCTGGTCCACCTTGCCTGCCACCATATCGGATACCTGGAGGGATCCTCATCATGAAAAGTCATTCTGTCCTGCGCGTGCTCTGCTGCAGTCTGTTGGGATTGGTCGCGTTCGCTGCCCATGGGACGACTCTCTCGCTTACCCGGGGCACCGAAACCCACCTGACAGGTGGCAGCGGGTTCACTTTCTGGGACATCCAGGTCAATTATGTGGCGGACAAGCCATCGGTGACCGCTTATGTGGATTCCGGGGGCAACCTGGTAAACGCACCGTCGGGCATCGATGTGACCCGGGTGCAGTACGACATGCTGGTGACGACACCGGGTACCCTGCTCAACACCTACAAAGTGACCTATCAACCCGGAATCGGTGTCTTCGGTGTCGATGTGCCAGCCGGGTTCTACCGCGAGGACGGTACGCGCGAGACCTACTGGCAGGGTAATCATGGGCCCTATGCGTTGCGCTTCGATGCCGGATTCGGCACCTATACCTATGGGGAGTGGGCGGTCGAGTTTCAGCCGGACTTCATTCAGTGGACCCAGCTCGGCAATGGCTTCTTTGCGCAAACGGCCACTGGTGCGACGAATCACGGTTTCGTGACCCCCTTCGCCATCCTCTTCGATCCCAACGTCGAGCTGGATCTGTTGCCGGCGACCGCAACGGGCGTCGACAATGGCGGCGAACCTCGCCTTGCCAAAGGGGTGGTGCTGTCGGCCGTCCCCTCGGCATCGGTTCTCTACCTGCTCCTGCCTGCCCTGGGGTTGCTGGTCCTGGTGCGGCGCCACCGCGCCGTGGCCTGAGTCGCTGGCAGCCAGCGACGATCAGGTCAGGAACAGCGAGGCCAGCCCCAGAAAGGCGAAGAAGCCGACCACGTCGGTGACGGTGGTCAGCAGCACCGAGCCGGCCAGCGCGGGGTCGATGCCGAGGCGCTTGAGCAGCAGCGGCAGCACTGCCCCGGTGAAGGCGGCGAACAGCAGGTTGATGATGATGGCCACGCCGATCAGCGCCGCCAGGCGGGTGTCGTCGAACCAGATGCCGGCGATGGCGCCCACCACCACCGCCCACATGATGCCGTTGAGTATCCCCACCGCCAGTTCCTTGAGCAGAAGGTGGCGGGCGTTCTTGCCGGTGAGCTGGCCGAGGGCGATGCCGCGGATCGCCAGGGTCAGGGTCTGGCTG
>CAZVIG010000078.1:5040-7989 GCA_964627395.1 uncultured Sedimenticola sp. | reverse complement strand
CACATAGGCCACCTGGTCCAGGGCCTTGAGTTCCTCCATCACCAGCTCGCCGATCAGTTTGGAGGGCACCTCTCCCTCACCGCGCGACATCAGCTTGCGGGTGATGCGGCTCACCGCGGCGTCGATGTCTTCGGTGGAGACGGGGCGCTTCTCCAGGGCGCGGTCCATGCCGGCGCGCAGCTTGCGGCCGTCGAAGTTGACCCGCCGGCCGTCGCTCTTGATCACCCGCGGCAGGTTCAGCTCGGCCGACTCGTAGGTGGTGAAGCGTTCCTTGCACACCGTGCACTGGCGGCGCCGGCGCACCTGGTCGCCGTCGCCGTGCAGACGGGAATCGACCACCTTGGTGTCCTGGGCTCCGCAGAAGGGGCAGCGCATGGTGTGCTCCGGGGATCGGCGTCCTCAGTCCCTGTAGACCGGATAGCGGGCGCAGATATCCAGCACCTTGGCGCGGATGGCGTCGATGGTGGCCTGGTCGCCGCGGCTGTCGATGATGTCGCACATCCAGCCGGCCAGGGTGCGGCAGTCCTCCTCGCCGAAGCCGCGGGTGGTGACCGCAGGGGTGCCCACCCGGATGCCCGAGGTGACGAAGGGCGATTGCGGGTCGTTGGGGACGGCGTTCTTGTTGACCGTGATGTTGGCCGCGCCCAGCCAGGCGTCCACGTCCTTGCCGGTGAGGCCGGCCTCGATGAAGCTGACCAGGAACAGATGGTCGTCGGTGCCCTTGGAAACCACGTCGTAGCCGCGGTCCATGAACACCTGGGCCATTACCTGGGCGTTGCGCACCACCTGCTTCTGGTATTCGACATAGTCCGGTTCCATGGCCTCCTTGAAGGCCACCGCCTTGGCCGCGATGACGTGCATCAGGGGGCCGCCCTGGCCGCCGGGGAAGACCGCCGAGTTGAGCTTCTTCTCCACCTCCTCGTTGGCCTTGGCCAGGATCAGGCCGCCGCGCGGGCCGCGCAGGGTCTTGTGGGTGGTGGTGGTGGTGACGTCGGCGATCTGCACCGGGCTGGGATAGATGCCCGCCGCCACCAGGCCGGCGATGTGCGCCATGTCAACGAACAGCCAGGCGCCCACCGCATCGGCGATGTCGCGGAAGCGCTGCCAGTCCACGATGCGCGAATAGGCCGAGAAGCCGGCCACGATCATCTTCGGCTTGTGCTCCTGGGCCAGGCGCTCCACCTCGGCGTAGTCGATCTCGCCGGTGGCCGGGTCCAGGCCGTACTGCACCGCGTTGTAGATCTTGCCCGAGAAGTTGGGCTTGGCGCCGTGGGTGAGGTGGCCGCCGTGCGCCAGGGACATGCCCAGCACGGTGTCGCCGGGCTGGCACAGGGCCATGTAGACCGCGGCGTTGGCCTGCGAGCCGGAATGCGGCTGGACGTTGGCGTAGTCGGCGCCGAACAGGGCCTTGGCGCGCTCTATGGCGAGCTGTTCCGCCTTGTCCACGTACTCGCAGCCGCCGTAATAACGCTTGGCCGGGTAGCCCTCGGCGTACTTGTTGGTGAGCACCGAGCCCTGGGCCTCCATGACCCGCGGGCTGCAGTAGTTCTCCGAGGCGATCAGCTCGATGTGCTCCTCCTGGCGGCGTTCCTCGGCCTTGATGGCCTGGTACAGCTCGTCGTCGTAACCTTCGATTTTCATGGATTTGTCAAACATCGGGCTTCAACCTCGGTGGCGGTGGGCAGAACGGAAAAAGGGGCTGCACTGCAGCCCCTTCCGGGTATATGGGGTGGGTAATGGGACTCGAACCCACGACGACCGGAATCACAATCCGGGGCTCTACCAACTGAGCTATACCCACCATTGAAACGCGAATTGTAACCCGATCCTTGGCGATTGGCACCCCCTGATGGAGGCTTCCGGGCTTCCCCCTCCCAACCTCCCCCCGCAGGCGGGGGAGGGGCAGGTGATGTCCCTTGAGGGAGGGGCATCAGCCCCACCATTGGCATAGTACCGGCCTTGTCGCGGCTGAAGCCGCTCCCACAGGTTACCCGGGAAGGGGCCGGAAATCCTGCCGCCTCCGTGGCCGGCTGTATCGCAAATGGCACGCCCGGCAGGATTCGAACCTGCGACCCACGGCTTAGCTTACCAACTACGCCTTTCGACGCCCCGTCGACGACGGGTTTGTGGTCTGGACTATCTCTTCGCCATCTCAGGCGCCGCACGTATAGTCTCTACGGAACCCTCCGAAAATCGGCCGCCAGCCAGATGCCTTGCGACTGATTGTTCTTGGGTGTTTCTACCCTCAGCGTTACCGAACGATTGAAGTTCCGAGGATCCAAGTAATAGCACCGGTCAGTATCCGGACAATAGATGCAATACAGGTCGATCTCGTTCTTGTCGACCGGGCGCATTTTCGTGCCATTGCCATCCGCCCAAGAAGAACGGAAATGCACCGTCAATGCACCCGTCTTGTCCAGCGACTTGTACTTGACTTGGATCCTCTTGAACTCCCCGTCCCGATAACCAACCAGATCGAACGGGGCATGTTCAGTAACAGGATTCAAAATCATGAATCCCTGCTCGAACAGGTCGAGCTGAGCCTTCAAAACACCCAGGTCGCCCTTGTCCTTGGTATGGTGCTTCACGGCACTGCCTGCCTTGGCATGAAGAATACGACCAGAGGTTTCCTCGGGATTGCCATCGGCCTGGCGTGAGGCCAGCCGTTAAGGTTTCCCCGATATGGTGCGGTCCACTCTGCAGGTTCCCTTTCCCCACAGAGGCTCCCGTTCGTGCGCTCACGGCGCACGCTCAAAGGCCGTTGCTCTATCCAACTGAGCTACGGGCGCATGCAGGGTCAATGATACCCCACCCATCACCCTGTGTGGTCGGAATCGAGCATCCTGAATCTTGAAAATTGGGAATCGTCGGGCCTGAAGGCCCTCCCACAAAGGGCTGATCGCCTGCCTGCCGGCAGGCGTCGAACCGCCTGTTTGAAACGTCGGGGGT
>CAZVIG010000078.1:0-4940 GCA_964627395.1 uncultured Sedimenticola sp. | reverse complement strand
GGGTCATACCACCCTGGGCAAACCCGTCGAACCCTGTTGGTCGGGGTAGAGGGATGACTCGGGCTACGCCCTCGCCCTCCGGGTCAGCGCCGCTGCGCGTCGCTGATCGCCTGCCTGCCGGCAGGCGTCGAACCGCCTGTTTGAAACGTCGGGGGTTCGAATCCTCGTACCCGCCCTTCACGGGTCATACCACCCTGGGCAAACCCGTCGAACCCTGTTGGTCGGGGTAGAGGGATTCGAACCCCCGACATCCTGCTCCCAAAGCAGGCGCGCTACCAGACTGCGCTATACCCCGAGGGAACTCGCTCTGTGGCGAAGAGCAGGATCATACGGCCCGCTTCCCGAAGGGGTCAACTCAGAACAGCTCCACGTCCTCTGTGCCGCCGTTCACCGAGGCGGTCAGCAGCTCGTGGTAGTCGGCCTCCAGCCGGTCCAGCACCTCGATCACCCGGGCGCTGGCCGCCTCCATCTCGCCCAGCGCGGCCAGGCAGGCAGTGCCGTCGCCGCTGCGACAGGCCTCCAGGGCGCGCACCCCGGCCTCGTGGACCTGTTCGTGGGGTCTTTCCAGCTCGCGGTAGGCAGGGCTGCCGGTCAGCGCGGTGCCGTCGCCCTCGAAATACCACTTGCCGAGGCGGCAGTGGCGGTGGCTGGCGAAGTCCTCGGGGCCTTCGTCGCTGTCGCCGGCCAATACCTTATAGATGCGCATCTTGTAGAGGATGTGGTCCAGCTTGACCGCCTCCATGAAGGAGCCGGCCGCCTGGCGGCTGATGGTGGCGATCATCCCCTGAGAGAGGTTGGTCACCTCGCCGATGACGTCGTTGATGCGGTCGGTCTGCTCCTGCATGCGCTCGCTGGATGCCACCATGCCGTCCAGCCCGCGGCGGGTCTCGCCGGAGTAGCTGCTGATCCGCTCCACGTGGTCCTTGATCTGGCGGGTGGCGTCGGCGGTCTTGGCCGCCAGGCTGCGCACCTCGTCGGCCACCACCGCGAAGCCCCGCCCCTGCTCGCCGGCACGCGCCGCCTCGATGGCCGCGTTCAGGGCCAGCAGGTTGGTCTGGTCGGAGATCTCGGCGATGGTGTCGGTGAACTGCTGGATCGCCTGCACCGCCTCGTCCAGCTCGCGCACCGTGGTGCTGCCGGTAATAGCCGCCTCGGCCACCTCGGCCACCTGGCTCCGTACCGCCTCCAGAAACACGGTGCTCTGAGTGAACAACCGCGAGGACTCGTTGAGCTGTTTCTGCTCGGTCAGCAGCTGGCTGGCCACTTCGACCACGTGACCACGAATCGCATCCAGCGAGGACTCGGACCTCAGGCTGAGCCCCAGTTGCCGTTGCAATTGCTCCTGCGCATGCTGTGCCTGTGCCTGCGCAGCCCGGCTGTCATCCAGCTCGGACTGCAGCCCTTCCAGCCGTTGCTGCAGCTCTGCGACTTCCCGTTCCAGTTCGGCATTCCGTGCCTCTGCGAGCGCCAGCCTTCTTCGAGTGCCGGTCATGCCAAACATGGCGCCTCCCCTCGATTCAGAGACAAATTTTTGTTGTGCCCTCCGCTATCGGCGCCACCACGGAGAACTTGAGCACAATTTCTCACTATTTTCTCGACCGATTGTTGTCTCTGCCCGACAGTTCCATCAGCCGCCTGCCAGGCATGGCCTGACGGGAAGTGCGATCATGGGCACGCCATTCCGGCAAGACCAACCCGGAGGGCGGGCCCGAACACCGCCCCCGCATAAGCAAGGAGGAGAACGATCCATGAGCATGATGCAGGAGTTCAAGGAGTTCGCGATCAAGGGCAACGCGGTGGACATGGCCGTGGGTATCATCATCGGCGGCGCCTTCGGCAAGATCGTCTCGTCCCTGGTGGCGGACGTGATCATGCCCCCCATCGGGCTGCTGCTGGGTGGAGTCAACTTCGCCGACCTGGCCTACACCCTCAAGGAGAAGACCGGCGACACCCCGGCGGTGGTGATCAAGTACGGCCAGTTCATCCAGACCGCGGTGGACTTCCTGATCATCGCCTTCGCCATCTTCCTGGTGGTGAAGGGCATCAACGCCCTCAAGAAGGAAGAAGAGGCCGCCCCGGAGGCCCCGCCGGAGCCGCCCAAGGAAGAGGTCCTGCTCACCGAGATCCGCGACCTGCTCAAGCAGAAGAGCTGATCCCGCCCCGGGGCGCCGGTCCGTGGCGCCCCGGGTACTTCCCCTGATCTGCTATCATCCCGCGCCTGTCTTCCATTCCCCCGACAGGTGCCGACACCCATGACTGCCCAGATCCTCGACGGCAAGGCGATCGCCTCGGACATCCGCGAACAGGTCCGGCTGCAGGTGCAGCAGCGGGTCGATGCCGGCCAACGCCCGCCCGGCCTGGTGGTGATCCTGGTGGGCGACAACGCCGCCTCCCAGGTCTATGTGCGCAACAAGCAGAACGCCTGCCGCGAGGCGGGCTTCGTCTCCGAGCTGATCGAACTCCCGGCGGACACCCCGCAGGAGGTGCTGCTGGAGCTGATCGACGGCCTCAACAGCCGCGAGGACGTGGACGGCATTCTGGTGCAGCTCCCGCTGCCGGTGCAGATCGACGAGAGCGCGGTCACCGAGCGCATCCTGCCCGGCAAGGACGTGGACGGCTTCCATCCCTACAACATCGGCCGCCTGGCGCTGCGCAAGCCGCTGCTGCGGCCCTGCACCCCCAAGGGGGTGATGACCCTGCTGGAACGCACCGGTGTCGAGCTGGAAGGCAAGGATGCGATCATCCTCGGCCAGTCCAACATCGTCGGCCGGCCGATGTTCCTGGAACTGCTGGCGGCGCGCTGCACCCCCACGGTGTGCCACAGCCGCACCCGCGACCTGCCCGACAAGGTGCGCAGCGCCGACATCGTGGTCGCCGCGGTGGGCGTGCCCAAGTTCGTGCAGGGCGACTGGGTGAAGCCCGGCGCCGTCGTGATCGACGTCGGCATCAACCGTCTCGAGGACGGCACCCTGTGCGGCGACGTGGACTTCGAGGCCGTGAAAGAGGTCGCCGGCTGGATCACCCCCGTGCCCGGCGGGGTCGGCCCCATGACCGTCGCCACCCTGCTGCAGAACACTCTGCAGGCCGCGGAGCTGCACGCCAAGACCTGAGGCCCGCTTCGCACCGGCCGACAGACACGAGGGGTGGCGTGTCGATCGTCCGGCAGGACGATCAGGGCCATCCTGACCCACGGAGAGCTCCGTCGCGGCTGAAGTCGCTCCCACCGCAAGGGGCGATGTCTGCAGGGTATCGAGGCGCGGCATTCCTCGACGTCCTGCTAAAGTAGTAATCGCCATCAACCCATTACATCTGCAACTCTCGAGAGCCCATGGCCCAGTACATCTACACCATGAACCGTGTCAGCAAGGTCGTGCCGCCCAAGCGGCAGATCCTGCGCGACATCTCCCTGTCCTTCTTCCCCGGCGCCAAGATCGGGGTGCTCGGTCTCAACGGCGCCGGCAAGTCCACCCTGCTGCGCATCATGGCGGGGGTGGACACCGAATACGAGGGCGAGGCCCGGCCCCAGCCCGGCATCAAGATCGGTTACCTGCCCCAGGAGCCGCAGCTCGACCCGGACAAGGACGTGCGCGGCAACGTCGAGGAGGCCCTCGGCGAGGTGAAGCAGGCGATGGAGGAGCTGGACAAGGTCTATGCCGCCTACGCCGAGCCGGACGCCGATTTCGACGCCCTGGCCAAGCGCCAGGCGGAACTGGAGAATATCGTCCAGGCCGCCGACGGCCACCAGATGGAACGCCAGCTGGAGGTGGCCGCTGACGCCCTGCGCCTGCCCCCCTGGGACGCCGACGTGAGCAAGCTTTCCGGCGGCGAGCGCCGCCGCGTGGCCTTGTGCAAACTGTTGCTGTCCAAGCCCGACATGCTGCTGCTGGACGAGCCCACCAACCACCTGGACGCCGAATCGGTGGCCTGGCTGGAGCGCTTCCTGCACGACTATCCCGGCACCGTGGTGGCGGTGACCCACGACCGCTACTTCCTGGACAACGTCGCCGGCTGGATCCTGGAGCTGGACCGCGGCCACGGCATCCCCTGGGAGGGCAACTATTCCTCCTGGCTGGAGCAGAAGGAGAAACGCCTGGAGCAGGAACAGAAGGCCGAGCAGGCGCGCATCAAGGCCATGAAGCAGGAGCTGGAATGGGTGCGCTCCAACCCCAAGGGGCGGCACGCCAAGTCCAAGGCGCGTCTCAAGCAGTTCGACGAGCTGCAGAACCAGGAATTCCAGAAGCGCAACGAGACCAACGAGATCTACATCCCGCCCGGTCCGCGCCTGGGCGACCTGGTGATCGAGGCCAATCACATCAAGAAGGCCTTCGGCGACAAGGTGCTTTACGAGGACCTGAGCTTCAACCTGCCGCCCGGCGGCATCGTCGGCATCATCGGTCCCAACGGCGCGGGCAAGACCACCCTGTTCCGCATCATGACCGGCGAGGAGCAGCCCGACGCCGGCGAGCTGCGCATCGGCCCCACGGTGAAGATCGCCGCGGTGGACCAGAGCCGCGACGCACTGGACCCCGACAAGACCGTCTGGGAGGAGATCTCCGACGGCCAGGACATCATCACCGTGGGCAACTACCAGGTGCAGTCACGCGCCTATGTCTCGCGCTTCAACTTCCGCGGCGCCGACCAGCAGAAGAAGGTGGGCGACCTGTCCGGCGGCGAGCGCAACCGGGTGCACCTGGCCAAGCTGCTCAAGTCCGGCGGCAACCTGCTGCTGCTCGACGAGCCGACCAACGATCTCGATGTCGAGACCCTGCGCGCCCTCGAGGAAGCCCTGCTCGACTTCCCCGGCAGCGCGGTGGTGATCTCCCACGACCGCTGGTTCCTCGACCGCATCGCCACCCACATCCTCGCCTTCGAGGGCGACTCCAAGGTGGTCTGGTTCGAGGGCAACTTCGCCGACTACGAGGAAGACAAGAAGCGGCGGC
>CAZVIG010000077.1:0-7998 GCA_964627395.1 uncultured Sedimenticola sp. | reverse complement strand
CGAACTTGTCCTTCAGCTCGATCTCCTTGGCCACGGAGACGCCGTCCTTGGTGATTCGCGGCGCGCCGAAGGACTTCTCCAGCACCACGTTGCGGCCCTTGGGACCGAGGGTCACCTTGACCGCATCGGCCAGGGTGTTGACCCCGTTGAGCATGCGCTCGCGGGCCTCTTCGTGAAACTTGACGATCTTCGCGCTCATGCTGCCTTCACCTCCTTACCTTCGTCCTCGATCACGGCCATGATGTCGGACTCGCGCATCACCAGCAGTTCCTCGTCACCGAGCTTGACCTCGGTGCCGCTGTACTTGCCGAACAGCACCCGGTCGCCGACCTTCAGGTCCAGCGGGCGGCGGCTGCCGTCTTCCAGGATGGCCCCGTCGCCCACGGCGATCACCTCGCCCTGGATCGGCTTCTCCTGGGCGTTGTCGGGGATGATGATGCCTCCAGCGGTGGTGGTCTCGGCGTCGATGCGACGCACGACGACCCGATCATGCAAAGGACGAATGTTCATGCATCACTCCTCAGCTTTTCCTCTAAGCGGTCGAAACAAACATTCAAGGGGGCACGCAGGCCCACGGCCTGCCTGAGCCGCCCAATGGGGTCGGCCCGGAGGCTTTTCAAGGGGTAAGGTGGCGGCAAAAAACCGCAAAGATTTCACTGGAATCATCGGGGCCGCTGCTATACCTAAAGGCAAGGCATCCGCCACTCGGCAAGGAGAGAAGACGATCCGGGAGAACCGCATGTCCCGACAGCCGCACAGTATCCGCACCGAAAGTTCCCTGCCCGACTACTTCCGGCGTCGCCTGCAGCGCCATGCGCGGCGCCTGCGGCCGCCGCCGCACGAGGACACCCTCTGGTATCTGGGCGACCTGCTGCATCGCTTCGGTCGTAGCGAACACTTCTTCGACTATCACGAGGGCCACTTCGGCAACCGCCCCCTGGCGCTGCTGTACGGCGACGCCCAGGCCGCCACCAGCACCCGCGAGCGCTGCCTGCTGCTGCAGCGGCTGGGCGACATGGCGCTGTTCCTGGGCGCCTTCTTTCCCGAGCGCTATGCCCGCCGCGGCATCCGCCGCGACTACTTCATCGGCATGGGCAGCGCCGCCTACGACTACCTGGCCGACACCGCCGCCAGCCACCGCCACATCTACCGCGAGCTGACTGCCAGCTTCGCCCGGATGCTGGAGCTGGTGGCCGCCGCCGGCTCGCGCCGCAGCCGCATCGACCACGAGGAGACCCTGCGCCTGTACGCCCAGTGGGTGCAGACCGGCGACCCGCGCATCGAACGGCAGTTGCGCGCCCTGGGGATCACCTTGGAGGGCCCGGCGGGGGGACATTGAGGCCCTGACAGGTCAGGTGTCCGCCTGCTTTACAGTCCGTTCACACCGCAGCGCGGGCAGCATACAGGCAGTCCCGTAAATTCCGTCACTTACTGCGCATGGGCGCGTTTCTTGCTTGGCCTCCCGATGGGATTCAGCCGTACCCGGAAATTGGCATCCACCCCAAACCGGAGGCAGGCAAATGAAACGATTTCCCTGCGCATGGCTCCCGGCCCTGCTGGCACTGGCCGGCGACGCATCGGCACTGGTCATCACCCCCTCGACCGACGGCGACCTCCTCGCCTCCCTGCTCGCAGGTGGCGGCGGCGTGAGCATCGTGCCCGGTTCGGCCCACTATGTGGGCAAACCGGAACAGGGCGGCACCTTCAGCGACGGTCTCGCCTCGGGCATCGGCATAGAGCAAGGGGTGATCCTCACCACCGGCATCGCCCTCTCCGCGCTCGGCCCCAATGTCGATGAGGTCACCGGCACCACACTCAACGCCTCGGGCGATGCCGACCTGACCGCACAGATCGGCAACGACACCAGTGACGCCAACGTGCTGTCGTTCCGTTTCACCACCAGCACCGGCTCGCTGTTCTTCGAGTACGTGTTCGCCTCGGAAGAGTACAACGAGTATGTCGGTTCGACCTATAACGATCCCTTCGCCCTGCTGGTGGACGGGGTCAACGTGGCGCTGGCGCCGGACGGCAACCCGGTGAGCGTCAACAACGTCAACTGCGGCAACCCCTACTCGGGCAGCGGCCCCAACTGCGCCTACTTCAACAACAACGATTTCAGCAGCGGCGGCCCCTTCTTCGACATCGAGTACGATGGCTTCACCGATGTCTTCACCGCATCGGTCACCGGACTGACCCCGGGCGAACACACCATGAAGTTCGTCATCGCGGATGCGGTGGATGCTGCCCTCGACTCGGCGGTGTTCATCAAAGCCGCCTCGTTCACCGGCACCCCACCCGGGGCCCCGGTGCCGGAACCGGCAGTCCCGGCGCTGCTGCTGAGCGGTCTGGGCGCCCTGGCGCTGCGCCGGCGGCAACCCGGCCGCTCCGGCTAACCGGCTAGTCCACCCCGGGCGGCCACAGGAGCTGCACCAGTCCGGCCAGGGACACCGCCAGCAGGCCGGCACCAAGGACCCGCCGCACGCGGCGGGCATCGCCGTGCACCAGATGATGGTGCGCACGCAGGCCCAGCACGTGGCCCACACCCGCGGGCGCCAGCAACAACAGGGCCCAGCCCAGGTGCAGCTCCACGCCTACGCTGACGAACGCTGTCATCTTGATGCACACCAGCAGGAACCAGAGCACGAACAGGGTGTCGCGGTAGCGCTCCAGGGGCACGCGGCGGATCGCCACCGCCGCGATCAGCGGCGCGCCCACCAGCGAGGCCCCGCTGACATAGCCGCCAGCCACCAACAGCAGCCGGTCGAACCAGGGCGACTGCACCATCACCCGGCGCTGCAGTATCCAGCTCACGCCATAGGCGGCGCTGATGCTGAACACGAAGATCACCATCCAGCGGGTGGGCAGGCTCAGCAGCCCCACCACCCCCGCGATCTTGGGCAGGATCATCCAGCCCATGGACCAACGCACGAAGGGCCAGTCGATCTGCCCCAGCCGCCCACCCGCGGTGATGCTGGTGAACACCAGCAGATGGATGCCGATGATGGGCAACCACAGCAGCGGCTCCTCCTCCACCAGCAGCAACAGCGGCAAACCCAGCGCCGCACCACCGAAGCCGATGCCGGTGCGCACGAAACCGGACCAGAGAAAGATCAGCAGAATGGCGGCCCACTGGCCGGTGGTGAAATCCATGACGACACGAGGAACGGGAAAGGGGCGAATTGTGCCACGCCGCCGGCCGCGGCCCTCATTGGGCCTTTCAATGCGTCGGGGCCGGGAGCCCCGGCGTCACCGTTCGACAGGCGCGATTTCCGGTCTACACTTGGGGCGAGCCCCTGGGAAGGAGATGCCCATGTCCAGGCAGCCCCACGCCATCCCCGAACGTCGCCATCAGGCCGCCCCCATCCCTTCGGAACTGGACCAGATCCTCACCTCGGCGCAGCGCCGCACCCTGGCCCAGGTGGAGAGCTTCGGCTGGCGCCTGACCTGCGTGCGCCATCCGCTGCTGCAGCCGCCGACGGTGATCGTGGAACGGCCGGAGGACGGCGCCTACGCCACCATCACCGAGAGCGGCGAGCTGGAGTTCGACCCCGAACTCAGGATTCGTCACTGAGATCGCGGCAGCGCGCCCGCAACGCGCGCAGCCGCTCCAGCCCCAGTTCGCGCATCCGCTCGCGGTTGCGCAGCGGGATCCGCTCGGGATCCCCCGGCCACTGCGCCAGGGCCTGGCTCACGGACGCCTCGCGTAACAGGTGGAAGACCGGCATGGGCGCGCGATTGGTCCAATGGGAGGGGTCGCCGGGCGGCTCCCCGGCGAAGCGATAGTCGGGATGGAAACTCGCCAGTTGCAGCACCCCCTCCAGCCCCAGCCCGGCCAGCGCGTCCTCCAGCACGTCCAGCATCGTCAGATAGTCGTCGAAATCCGCGAGCGCCTGCGGCACCGCCAGCAGGGTGGTCTCGAGGGTATTGGGGTCGCTCGCCAGCAGGCGCTCCACCTCGCTCAGAAAGGCCCGGTAGATGGCGTCGTCGTCGCGCGCCTCGCACACCGCGATCCGCACCCGGCCCGCCTGCCAGGGGGCGGCGGCGAAGGGGCACAGCCCCTCGCCGATCACCAGCCGCTCCACCCAGCAGCGCAATGCCGCCTCGGCGTTCACTCCAGGATCTCGACCGGCATCCCCACCGCCAGCTCGCCCTCGGCGTCGTGCAGGACGTTCTGACCGAAATAGATCTTGTTGTCCTCGCCGCGGCGGTAGGTCATCAGCGTCTCCAGCACCCGCCCGCGACGCTCGCCGGTGTCCGGGTCGATCCCCGGGATGGGGCAGCGCGAGCAGGGTTTGACCACCCGCAGCTCGATGTCGCCGATGCGGATGCGCCGCCAGCGGTCCTCGGCATGGGGCTCGCAGCCGCGCACCACCAGGTTGGGCCGGAAGCGGCGCATCGGCACCGGCTCGGGCAGCTTGCGGTTGAGCAGGTCCAGCGAGCCCTGCGAGATCAGCAGCAGCGGAAAGCCGTCGGCGAAGCCCACCTGCTCCCCCGGCCGGGCATAGCTGGGATCCACCTGACGCACCGCATCGTCCGGAAAATGCACCAGACGGCATTCGGTTTCGAGGAATTCGCCCAGCCAGGCGTCCGCCTCCGCGCCCACCGCCTCCGCCTCGCAGCGGTCGTTCCAGATCTGCACCGGCAGGCGCTCGCCGCCCGCCTCGCGCCGCACACGCAGCTCCGGCATGCCGGGGGCGCGCAATACCAGGGCGTCGTCGGTCAGTTCGGTGTCCACCAGCGCCATGCGCGGCATCTGACGCTGGGTGAGAAAGCGCCCCTCGGCATCCACCAGCATCCACTCGCGGTCGTGCAGGGGGCCGCGCGGGCCCAGCGCCAGCCGCTCGCAGGACTGGCCACGCAGGGACTTCACCGGATAGCGGTAGAGGGCGCTCAGGACGAGGGGTTCGGACATCGGCATCTCCCGGCGGGTACGACAGGCTCCCATCATACCGCTGCCTTCCTGCTGGCAGCGAGATCATCGCAACCGAGGGGGCTATCGGTTCACCCCTTCCCCGTAGCTGCCCCCTCGGCAAGGGCGCTTACGCCAGCACCTACTCCTACGGAGCGAGATTGACGAAGAGACATGCTGGCCACCGAGCCTGACACGATAGCCCCATAGAAATCGTGCGTCGTCCCGAGCAATACCGACCCTTCGTGAGACAAGTGGCCATTGTCTCTGAAGATCCATTTTCCATCGATGTGAGCCCGGCACAGATCACCGTCGCAGATATAGTCGTCCAGCCAGACGACCCGGTAATCTCGCGAGACCCGCTTCAGTAGGCGATAGGCATCCTGCCGAACTTTCGACCACTCCGCCCTACTGAAATTACAGTTGTCGCGGGGTACTCCGAACCATTCCGCCTTGACCAAGCAACGTCCCAGATCACCGCCATTCGCAGGAGGCGGGGAAAAGAGGACAGGTGTGACCCCAAGACCAGACAGCCTTTTCAACGTGGCCCGCAATTCCCGGAGAGCCGACTCCATATTGGCTTCCTCGATACGTCCGTCACGGTACATCAGGCGATATCCTTTAGAGAAATACTGGCCAAATATGGAAGAAAGAACCACATATTTCACCGAAGGATGCGTCTGCAGCCACTTCAATACCTCTGCGTTGAATTTCAGACAGTCTCTGGCCCATCCTTCAGAATGCCGCGGTGAAATCGGTGCGACGTCGAGAAAAGGACCACAAAGCCCCTTGGTTCGCTGAGCCAACTTCACAGCGGGGTTGGATGCAATCACCCCGTCCACCAAATGCATTGCAAACGAATCTCCCCACACCAGCAGCTCGGGATCTTCCGCGGTGGAGCACTCACCATTACGATCCGCAACATCGTCACATCCTTCCGACAATCCATGGTTCACCGCCAGCCGCTTTTCCAGGCGATCCAACGACACGCCTTCCGGCGCAAGCCCCCTATATCCGTTGGTCATATGCCCAACGACACCCAACACCATGAAGAAAAAGGAACCGAGGATGCTTGTCGTGAAAATCGCTCGCCTTCCGATCCTTTCCCGATCTCGGAAAGGAGCCTCGACGAAGCGCCAGCTCAGATAGGCCAGCGGAAAGGTTATCAGCGCAAGCAGCAGAAGCAGTTCCTGCGATGGCTCGAACAGGCTCCGGTGCCGGGCGAAGGCCATCAACGGCTGGTGCCACAGATACGCGCTATAACTTATCAATCCAATGGCCACCGGCACCTTGGAACTCAGCAGTTTCCCCGTCAATGTTTCCGGGGAAGCAAAAAGAATCACCAGTGCTGCACCGAGGGTGGGCACCACGGCGTACGCTCCGGGGAAAGGCGTCGTTTCGTCATACGCCCAGATGGACCACACAATCAACCCGAGACCAATCAGCCCGGGCAATTCTCTAGGAATAACCGAGGCGAACAGGTGTCGACCCGGCTCTTTAGCTTTCAGATATACAGCCACCAGTGCGCCGATGAGCAGCTCCCAAGCCCGGGTCGGCAGCAGAAAGAAATTGGCAACCGGCGCTTCCCGAGAAGCCCATTGGGCGGCCAGCAGACTGGCCACCGCAAGCACTGAAAAAATGACGACCATATGCCGCTTGCCTCGCCACAGAAGCATCAGCAGCAGGGGAAATATCACGTAGTACTGTTCTTCGACAGCAAGACTCCATGTATGGAGCAACGGCTTCAGCTGATTGTCGACTCCCCAGTACCCGCTTTCCATCCAAAACAGAATGTTGGATGAAAATGCCGAAACCGCCATCAGGCTCTGGGCAAAATCCTTCCGGTCCGAAGGAAAAAGCCAGATCCAGGCACCAACGACGGTAACGCCCATCACCAGGAAAAGTGCAGGCAGGATCCGCCTGGCCCTCCGTTCGTAAAAGCTCACGACAGAGAACCTGCCCTTCTCCAGCTCCCGCAGGATGATACCGGTTATCAGATAGCCACTGATGACGAAGAAGATATCCACCCCGACGAAGCCGCCACTGAATGCCGCTACGCCTGCATGAAAAAGAATCACGGGAACGACCGCCACCGCTCTCAGACCATCGATCTCAGGCCGATACTTCACTGTACTCCGACTCCCTACACGCAATTCTTTCCCCGCTTCCGGCATCGCTTCGACATCCAGGCCAGATCGACCATGCTGTGCTTGACGCCCCGTACCCAGGCCTTTTATTTCATTCCCCGAACAATTGCAAAACACCGGAGCCCGAGACATCCCTTCTCGCCAAGCTGGCGTAGGAACTCCCCGGGCCCTTACTGTCGTACGTGGCGCACGAGTTCAAAAGTGGGGCCCTTCCTTCTCGCAATCGATTTCTTGGAGCCTTGCCTGTACCGTATTACAGTTCCTGATTTTTCTGACCTGTCCTGATTACGCACCCGCTCCACCCTCATTCCAGTTGCGAGAACGCCATGCTGCAGTTCGACCCCAGTTTCCAGGTCGCCCGTTTGCCGGCCATCGATTTCGGCCCCGGCGCCATCGAGCGTCTGCCGCAGGCGATCACCCGCTTCGGCCGCCGTGCGCTCCTGGTGACCGGGCGCCATTCCTTTCAGTCCACGCCCGCCTGGCTGGCGCTGGGCAAGGCGCTGCACCGGGAAGGGGTGCGCTGGTGGCATCTGGTGGTGGAGCACGAACCCTCGCCCGAGCTGGTGGATGCGGCAGTGGCGGAGCACCGCGCCCGCGACGTCGAGGTGGTGGTGGGCATCGGCGGCGGCAGCGTGCTGGACGCGGCCAAGGCGGTGGCCGGCCTGCTGCGCACCGGGACCTCGGTGATGGATCATCTCGAAGGGGTGGGCCGCGGCCTGCCCTATCCCGGCCCTGCGGTGCCCTTCGTGGCGGTGCCCACCACCGCGGGCACCGGTTCCGAGGCGACCAAGAACGCGGTACTGTCGCGGCGCGGGCCGGAGGGTTTCAAGAAGTCCTTCCGCGACGAGCGACTGGTGGCGCGGGTGGCATTGGTGGATCCGGAGCTGCTCGCCTCCTGTCCGCCGGAGCGGATGGCGGCCAACGGCATGGATGCCTTCACCC